>JBJEQM010000076.1:0-2606 GCA_051881755.1 Oscillospiraceae bacterium | reverse complement strand
TGATGTTCTCCCTTGCGGCAGTAAACGCTTCCGCAGCAACCACCAAGGGAGTTACCCTGAGCAAGACCTCCGCCGGCGTCACCGTGGGAAAATATATCACATTGAAGCCCACAGTAACGGGATACAAAAAATATACACTTGTCTGGTCTACCAGCGATAAAAGCGTCGCCACTGTCGCCGCAGGCGGCAAGGTAACGGGCAAAAAGGCGGGAACTGCCACCATTACCGTAAAGATAAAGGGCACAAGCTATAAGGCGACCTGCAAGGTCACTGTAAAGAACGCTTCGACCTCCACTACCACAACGACTGCCACGACCACAGCCAAAACCACAGCTTCATCTGGCAATGCCATGGAATTTGTACAAAATATAAAGATAGGCTGGAATTTGGGCAACACCCTTGACAGCACAGGCACGTGGATATCGGGCAGTCCCACAAAATATGAGACCGCATGGGGCAACGTCGTCACCACCGAGGATATGATAAAGACCGTCAAGAACGCAGGCTTCAACGCTGTCCGCATACCCACCACATGGGGCGACCACATTGACAGCAGCAACAAGATAGACGAAGCGTGGATGAAGCGCGTCAAGGAAGTGGTTGACTATGCCATCAAAAACGATATGTACGTTATCCTTAACCTCCACCATGAAAACTCCTGGCTGAAGCTTACCGACAAGGAAAAAGCCGCCGCACAGAAGAAGTTCAAAGCGGTCTGGGAGCAGATATGCACTACCTTTAAGAATTACGACGAGCATCTTATCTTTGAAGCCATGAACGAGCCCCGCACCGAGGGCTCCGCACAGGAGTGGAACGGCGGTACGACCGCGGAAAGAGAAGCCGTCAACGAGTACAATCAGCTGTTCGTCGATACCGTAAGAGCCTCGGGAGGCAACAACAAGACCCGTTATCTTATGGTAACGCCCTACGCCGCCAGCAGCAGCCCCACAGCGCTCAAAGCCCTGAAAGTCCCCGACGACGACAGAGTTATCGTCTCCGTTCACGCATACACCCCCTACAATATGGCTCTGAACTGCTGGTCTGACGAAAAGACCTTTACAAGCAGCGGCAAAAACGAAGTCGACTACCTGATGAAAAACATCAACGATATTTTCATCAGCAAGGGTCAGGCGGTAATAATCGGTGAGTTCGGCTCATTGAATAAGGAAAATGAAGCCGAGCGCGTAAAGCTGGCAAAATATTATGTATCCGAAGCGAAAAAGCTGGGCGTTCCCTGCTTCTGGTGGGATAACGGCACAAAGTGCGCTCCCAGCGAGGGTGAGGGCTTCGGTCTCCTCGACAGAAAGACCCTCAAATGGTGGTTCAGCGACCTTGTAAAGGCGCTTACCTCCGCCGCAAAATAATATACATCAACTCAGCCGCCGCGTATCATGTACACGGCGGCTTTAAAATTATATTGACATTCTGCTAACAATGTGATAACATATATAATGTAAATCAACCATGAAAGGTCGTAATAATATGATAACACAAGGGGTATTAACAACAATGCTTGCAATAGCAGCCGCCTTTACGGTCTTGCCTATAATCGCAGTGATAGTCCTGCTGGCGACGAAAAAGCTGAAAGGCAGCGCGTTCTGGTCGGGACTGGCTGTTGCAGTTATAAGCAATATCATCGTTACGGTGATACAGCTAATAATGCTTTCCGCAGGATATACCGTAACAACCATAACCGAAACTTTGCCCATGATGATAATGCAGCTTATAGCGGCAGTATCAAACGCCGCATTTCTGCTCCTGTTCTTCGGAGCGGTACTTAAAGGCAGCAGGAACATGAGAGGCGCTATTTCAGCCGCCTCGGGATACACCTTGGTCACAATGCTCGGCTTGGGTATGCAAAGCTTCTCGCTGTATTCCGGCGCCGCCATGATAAATTCCGGAATGTTTGACTCTACCTACGCTCAGGCTATACAAATGGGCGCCACAGACAAGGAAACGATAACAACCCTCAAGCAGACGATCCTTGACACCACTATCCCCTCCCTGCTTATATACATACCCAACGTTATTGCAATATTCCTTGCAGTAACAGCAGTGGCGATATTTATGGCAAAGGGTGCAAAGACAAAGCACGCACCCTCCGTTATCATTGCATTTATTTTGCATATCGTATTTATCGCTGCCGCCGCCATTATATCCAACACCTATATTGCAGTTGCGGTAATATTTGTTATTTCTATCGCAGAGTTTGCATGGGCAATGACGGTACGCGGCGCTATCGCCGAGGAAAAGCCTGCCGCTCCCGAGGAGGACGATTTTCTCCGAACGGTACAGGCTGCACAGTCAGACGACAAGTGAGTGGTGAAAAGTGAATAATGAATAGTGAATAGTGAGAAAACTTTGCTTGCTATTCACTATTTTTATTTTATACTATAGCAAGACACAAAAATAGACTGACAAAAGGAGGCGAGGGCAAAGCTTGAAGAGTTAGGAACGAACCCGCAGACAGGCTTGTCGCCTGTCAAGGGTGAGTGACGACACTATTCAAGCTTTGCACCGCCGAACTTGGCAGGATATTTTTGTGGATTGCTATAATACTAAACACCAATAAAAAACGGAAAAAAATCTGCGCCGAAATCCAATAT
>JBJEQM010000075.1:0-2610 GCA_051881755.1 Oscillospiraceae bacterium | reverse complement strand
TGGTGAATCTTATTCACTCGGTGAATCTCATTCACCGTAATATGCCAGTCTGTAAAGCTCTTCAAGCTCGTGGATCTTAGGCAGACGGGGGTTAGCTGTTGTACACTGGTCGCCGAATGCCTTGTATGCAAGCTCGGGTACCTTTTCAAGGTATACCTTTTCGTCAACGCCCATTTCCTTAAGTGTGAACGGAATGTTCAGCTCTGTCATAAGGTCACGAACTGCCTTTACAAGGCTCTTTACGCCCTCTTCGGGTGTCTTTGCGGGAAGTCCCAGGGACTTGGCAATATCCTGATATCTCTCGGGAGCGATGAACTTGCCGTACTTAGGCCATGCCATGAACTTGGAGGGATTTGTCTCGCCGTTGTATGCAATTACGTGAGGCAGGAGGATTGCGTTTGCACGTCCGTGAGCAATGTGGAACTCACCGCCAAGCTTGTGAGCCAGGGAGTGGTTTACACCCAGGAACGCGTTTGTGAACGCCATACCTGCGATACAGGACGCATTGTGCATCTTCTCTCTTGCTACGGGGTCAGCAGCACCGTTCTTGTAGGAGCGGGGCAGATACTCAAATACCAGCTTGATAGCGTGGAGTGCAAGTGCGTCTGTATAATCGGAAGCGAGGATAGAAACGTATGCCTCAATTGCGTGTGTGAGAACGTCCAGACCTGTGTCTGCCGTTGCACCCTTAGGTACTGTCATTACGAACTCGGGGTCGATGATAGCAACGTCGGGAGTGAGCTCATAGTCGGCAAGAGGATACTTCATGTGCTGGCTCTTGTCGGAGATTACAGCAAAGGATGTTACCTCGGAGCCTGTGCCCGAAGTTGTAGGAATTGCTACCATCTTTGCTTTCTTGCCCATCTTGGGGAACTTGTATACTCTCTTACGGATATCAAGGAACTTCTGAGCCATGCCTACGAAATCGGCATCGGGATTCTCGTAGAACAGCCACATTGCCTTAGCTGCGTCCATTGCGGAGCCGCCGCCTACTGCGATGATAACGTCGGGCTTGAAGCGGTTCATTACCTCTGTACCCTTTCTTACCGTTGTAAGGTCGGGATCGGGCTCTACATCGCTGAATACCTCGATAGAGGGCTTGTTTGCGTTCTTGTCAAGCTGGTATGTTACTCTGTCAAGGAAGCCCAGCTGTACCATCATGGGGTCGCATACGATAAGCGCTCTCGTGATGTCGGGCATCTTTGCAAGATACTGTACGGAGCCTGTTTCAAAATATATCTTCTCGGGTACCTTGAACCACTGCATATTTACTCTCCTCTTTGCTACTTTCTTCTTGTTAAGCAGGTTTGCAGCAGATACGTTCTCCGATACGGAGTTGTGACCATAAGAGCCGCAGCCGAGAGTCAGGGACGGCATCATGGAGTTGTATACGTCGCCGATACCGCCGAAGGAGGACGGGCTGTTTACAACGATTCTGGACGCCTTCATTCTTTCGCCGTACTCTGTGATAATGTCGTTGTTTGTGGAGTGGATAACAGCCGTATGACCGAGACCGCCCAGTTCAAGCATGGTCTCTGCCATATCAAAGCCCTCTTCAACGTCCTTAGCCTTAACAACTGCAAGTACGGGGGACAGCTTCTCTCTTGACAGAGGGTGATCCTCACCTACGCCGTCAATTTCACAGCAGAGTACCTTTGTATCCTTGGGGATAGTGATACCTGCCATAGCCGCAATTTCATAAGGATATTTACCAACAATTGCGGGATTTACGGACTGCTTCTGGAGGTTGATAACAACGGGTTCAAGCTTCTTTACCTCGTCGGGTGTTGCAAAGTAGCAGCCCTTGGACTTCATGAACTTGACCGCTTCATCATAAACGGGAGCTTCGATGATAGCTGCCTGCTCGGAAGCGCATATCATACCGTTATCGAATGCCTTGGACAGCATAAGGTCTGTAAGAGCCTGCTCAAGGTTTGCGGATTTTTCAATAAAGCAGGGAGCGTTGCCGGGACCTACGCCCAGTGCAGGCTTACCTGCGGAGTATGCGGAGTGTACCATTCCGGGACCGCCTGTTGCAAGTATCATGGCAACCTTGGGGTGATTCATCAGAAGTGTTGTAGCTTCAATGGAGGGATATTCTATCCACTGTATGCAGTTTTCGGGAGCGCCTGCTGCGATAGCCGCGTCACGAACGATGATAGCAGCTTCCTTGGAGCACTGCTGTGCGGAGGGGTGGAAGCCGAAGATTATGGGGTTTCTTGTCTTTGCACAGATGATGGACTTGAACATCGTTGTAGATGTGGGGTTTGTTGTAGGTGTAACACCACAGACAATACCAACGGGCTCAGCAATTTCCATGTAGCTCTCGTCAACGTTATCCTCGATGATGCCTACTGTCTTTTCGTTCTTGATGGAGTGGTAGATGTACTCTGTTGCGAAGATATTCTTTGTTACCTTATCCTCGAACACACCTCTGCCTGTCTCGTCTACTGCCATTTTTGCAAGCTTCATCTGCGCCGAAAGTCCTGCCAGCGCCATTGCCTTTGTGATCTTGTCGATCTGCTCCTGGTCAAGCTTCATGTACTCTTCCAGCGCTTTGTCCGCCTTTTCCACAAGGTCGTTGATCATGTCGGCGGTCTCGGTCTTTTT
>JBJEQM010000074.1:0-2615 GCA_051881755.1 Oscillospiraceae bacterium | reverse complement strand
CGAAGTCCACATCTCCCAGGTCAAACCGGATGCCGCTGCCGTTGATGTAGACCATATCCTGTCCATATTCCGTCCTCACATCAAATAAAAACATACCATTTAAGCACTCCGATGATAAGCAGATGCACGGGATAAAACCAGTAGTAAAAATACTTTAACGCCTTGCCTACCGCTCCCTTTTTGCCATTATAAAGCAGTATCAGCAGCGGCGGTATAAGCACGCCAAACTGCCATATTACCTCGGTAAACGGCGTTCTTCCGACCAGTACGGGAATAAAGAATACGCTCATTTCCACAAGCGCGATCATGTAGTAGCAGATAAACTGCCGCTTTATATTTCCCCTGTTCATGCCGAAGCCGATTATCCAAAGCACCGTAAAGAACATCCAGTCGCCATAACAAGCAAGCAGCGATATGATTATCACACCTATGACCTTTACAAATTTATTTGCCTTGCTTTTACAAAGGGCAAGAGCGATAAGTCCAAGCAGCAGCGTGAATATTACGCCTGTCTGCAGTACAAACATCTCGGGATTGACCGTGATACGCCCCTCGCTGAAGTATATAGGCGGCTTTATGATAGCATCATTCATTACAAAGGGAAAATGCGATATAAGCGCAAATATGCCGAGACGGAGCATATATTTAAGCAGGCTTTTTGTATAATGATAGCCCTCCGAAATAAAATGGCACATAATGGGTGCTGTGAAACGCCCGATAAAATGCATTATCTGCCCCAAAGGACTGCCAAGCTCAACAAACGCCCACGCAATATGGTCGATAAGCATAGCCGCAACAGCGATAAGCTTCAGCGCGTTTGCGGTAAGAGGTCTGTTCTCTAATGTGTTATCCATAGCTTTCTACTTTCGTTTGTTTGCTTCGACCATGACCGCAATACCGACACCTGCCGCCGTTCCCGCCGCAGCATACGGCAGAACAGCGCCGAATATCTCGCCCAATATCACGCCGCACACAATACCGCCGGCAGCGCCCAGCAGCAGATTTTTTATCCGCCGCTCACGCTTTACGCGCGCTTCATCGGCTCTCCTTTTACAGTTCAGGAGCCGTTCTCCGTCGTCACCGAACTCCTCGTCATAACAGAACTCGCGGAGGACTTCACAGGGAAACTCCCTGCAAAGTCCGCAATGTTCAAGGCGTTTGTTTTCACAGCACTGCTTAATTTCGCATTTGCTGCCCCAGTAGCCGTCCGTTATTTCGGTGCAGCCGTCACAGCCGTATTCCTCGCGGCGGGGGCAGCTTTCACAGTCAAGACCGCATCTGGACATCTGCATTACTTAAGGCTTTCTCTTGTGTAATCCAGCAGACCGCCCGCAAGGATAATATCCTTTGTTCTGCCTGTCAGCTCGCAGAGAACGGGTATCTCCGCGCCTGTTGTGATATTCTTCACAGTAAGCTGAGTCCTGCCCTCTTCTACTGCCTTTCTTACATCGGCAATGGCAAGCTTATCGCCCTGTGAAATTTTATCGTAATCCGCCTCATTTACAAATGTAAGGGGCAGGATACCTGCATTGATAAGGTTGGAGCGGTGGATTCTTGCAAAGCTCTTTACAAGTACCGCCTTTACACCAAGGTGGAGAGGTGCAAGCGCAGCGTGCTCACGTGACGAGCCCTGACCGTAGTTTGCGCCACCCACGATAATGCTCTTGCCCAATGCTTCCGCTCTCTCGGGGAACTTCTCGTCGCATACGGTAAAGCAGAACTTGGAGATAGCGGGTATATTGGAGCGGAGAGGAAGTATCTTCGCGCCCGCAGGCATGATGTGGTCGGTGGTGATGTTGTCGCCGACCTTGAGCGAGCAGTCAGCCTCAATGCTGTCAGCAAGAGGACTTGTTGCGGGGAAAGGCTTGATGTTGGGTCCGCGGAGTATCTCTACCTTGTCCATATCCTCAACGGGAGCGGGAGGTACTATCATATTGTCGTTGATAACAAATTCCTCGGGCATCTTGAACTCGGGCATCTCGCCAAGCTCTCTGGGGTCGGAAAGTACGCCCTTTATCGCGGAAAGAGCCGCCATTTCGGGAGATACAAGATATATCTGACCGTCCTTTGTGCCTGAGCGTCCCTCAAAATTTCTGTTAAATGTACGCAGAGATATGCCCTTGGAGTTAGGAGACTGTCCCATACCGATACAAGGACCGCACGCACTTTCAAGTATTCTCGCGCCTGCGTCTATCATTATGGCAAGGGCGCCGTTCTGCGCCAGCATATTAAGCACCTGCTTTGAGCCGGGAGCGATAGAAAGGGATACGTCGGGGTGAACGGTCTTGCCCTTTAAAATGTGAGCGACCTTCATCATATCCATAAGTGAGCTGTTTGTACATGAGCCGATACAAACCTGATCTATCTTCATGCCGGAAAGCTCTTCCGCTGTCTTGATATTGTCGGGAGAATGAGGACAGGCTGCCAGAGGAGCCAGCTCGGAGAGGTTTATTTCAATTGTTTCATCATAAACCGCGTCGGGGTCTGCGGAAAGCTCTGTCCAAACTTCCTCTCTCTTCTGAGCCTTGAGGAACTGCTTTGTTACCTCGTCGGAGGGGAAGATGGAAGTTGTTGCGCCAAGCTCTGCACCCATGTTTGTGATAGTGGCACGCTCG
>JBJEQM010000073.1:0-2621 GCA_051881755.1 Oscillospiraceae bacterium | reverse complement strand
AATATAATTATGAATGTATTCACGGATACATAAGTTTTTTATTACCTATTATAAGGAGTGTTTTCTAATGAACTTCGGACATTTCGATTTGGAAAAGAAAGAATATGTCATTACTAACCCTGCTACCCCCGCGCCTTGGGTAAACTATCTCGGCTCTCCCGAGTACGGCGCCATCATCTCCAACAACGCAGCAGGCTACAGCTTTGTAAAGTCCGGCGCTAACGGACGTATCCTCCGCTACCGCTTTAACTCAAATATGGCTCTCCCCGGAAGATACATCTATATCCGCGACAACAAGACCAAGGATTACTGGTCCGCTTCATGGCAGCCTGTTGGCAAGCCTCTTGACAAGTACAAGAGCGAGTGCCGCCACGGTACGGCTTATACCGTTATCTCCGCAGAGTATGCCAATGTGCGCTCCGAGGTAACATACTATGTTCCCCTCAACAAGACCTACGAGGTCTGGAGAGCTATCATCACAAACACCTCCTCCGAGGCTAAGGAGCTTTCCGTTTACGGCTTCTGCGAATTTACCAACGAAAACAACTACGAGCAGGATCAGGTAAACCTCCAGTATACGCAGTTCATCACAAGAACTACCTTCGAGGAGAACAAGATACTCCAGCACATCAACGAAAACAGCGGCAAGGACGAGACAGGCTCCAACCACCGCGAGCGTTTCTTCGGCATGGTAGGCGCTGACGTCTGCGGCTACAACGGCTCTCTCGACCACTTCATCGGCAGCTACCGCACATACAGCAACCCTATCGCTGTTGAGAGCGGCAGATGCGACAATGTACTCAACTACAACTCCAACGCCTGCGGCGCGCTCCAGTCCGCTATCACTCTCGGCGCGGGCGGTACTATCGAGCTTATCTACATAGTTGGTCAGAAGGACAACGCCGAGGCTACCGCTATCCTCAACGAATACAAGACGCTCGGCAAGGTTGACGCTGATATCAGAGAGCTGAAAAAGTTCTGGCACGGCAAGCTGGGCAACTTCCAGGTCAACACTCCCGACGACGCGTTCAACAACATGATAAACGTATGGAACGCATACAACTGCTTTATCACATTCATCTGGTCCAGAGCGGCTTCCTTTATCTACTGCGGTCTGAGAAACGGCTACGGCTACCGCGACACCGTTCAGGATATCCAGGGTATCATTCACCTCGACCCCGAGCTTGCTGCGGACAAGATACGCTTCATGCTCTCCGCACAGGTTGACAACGGCGCAGGTCTGCCCCTTGTTAAGTTCGACCATAACGCGGGTCACGAAACTTGCCCCGATGAAAATGATGAAAACTCCGTTTACGCTAAGGAAACAGGTCACCCCTCTTACCGTGCGGACGACGCTCTGTGGCTCTTCCCCACGATCGTAAAGTACATCGGTGAGAGCGGCAACAAGGCGTTCCTTGATGAAGTTATCGTATACTCCAACGGCGGCGAGGGCACTGTTTACGACCACCTGAAGAGAGCTATCAACTTCTCCATGACACATCTGGGCGACCACCATATGCCCGCAGGTCTCCACGCTGACTGGAACGACTGTCTGCGCATGGGCAAGAAGGGCGAATCCACATTCGTTGCATTCCAGCTTTACTACGCTATGACAGTTCTCAAGGGCTATGCCGTTGAAAAGGGCGATACGGAATACATTGCTTACCTTGACAAGGTACAGGGCGAGCTGGGCGCTTCTCTTGAAAAGTGCTGGGACGAGGACAGATGGATCAGAGGTATCCGCGAGGACGGCGTTGTTGTCGGCGCGAAGAAAGACCCCGAGGCAAATATGTGGCTCAATCCTCAGAGCTGGGGCGTTATCTCCGGCTTTGCTTCCAAGGAGCAGGCGGAGGCTTCCATGGAGTCCGTACACGAAATACTCAACACTCCTTACGGCGTAAAGCTTCTTGAACCTCCTTATGTTAAGAATTACTTTGACGGTGCGCTCATGCACATCTTCAATCCCGATACAAAGGAAAACGGCGGTATCTTCTCTCAGACTCAGGGCTGGGCTATCCTTGCGGAGGCTCTTCTCGGTCACGGCAACAGAGCGTTCGAGTACTTCCTTGAATCCTCTCCCGCTGCTCTCAACGACAAGGCTGAGATCAGAGTTATCGAGCCTTACGCTCACGGTCAGTTCACAGAGTCCACACGTTCTCCTTTCGAGGGACGTTCTCACGTTCACTGGCTCACGGGTACAGCTTCCACAGTTATGGTTGGCTGCGTAGAGGGTATTCTCGGTATGCGTCCCAACGCTGAAGGTCTGGTTGTTGACCCTGCAATTCCTTCAAGCTGGAAGAGCTACACAGTTGAAAAGGTATTCCGCGGCAAGAAGCTGCACATGACCTTTAACAATCCCAACAATGTTGAAAGCGGTGTTAAGTCCATCGAACTCAACGGCAAGAAGCTGGACGGCAACTATATCCCTGCTTCAGAGCTGGCTGAGGATAATACCGTTATCGTTACTCTTGGCTGATTGCTGAAACGCTGAATATAATTATCCCCCCGAGGTCATCTTGGGGGGATTTTTGCATGGCTGAGGTATGGAGTAGAAATCGGAATTTAACGTATTTATCGTAGGGGCGGATTCCATATCCGCCCAATTGACGGCAATTCGTTAC
>JBJEQM010000072.1:0-2627 GCA_051881755.1 Oscillospiraceae bacterium | reverse complement strand
AAGCCTTTTTAAAAACTTTTTAAAGCTTTCTTTCTGCTTGACCGTCGCGCTTTCGCGGCGACTTATATATAATATCACATTTATTCACCTATGTCAACACTTTTTTGCTTGTTTTTTTCAATTTGTCGATTTTGCTTGTATTACTTGCTATCATCGTGTGGGTTTATGTGTAAAATGTCAAACAAATCATTGTAAAAACAAATTTCTTGTTTCCTTCGGAATAAACCTCCAAACGTTTTCCTCAAATATTGCAAGTGGTTTTTCCAGATGTTTCTCCAGATATTTTTCGGCATCTGCCCTTTTATCCGGCTCGTGAATAAATTCGTATATGTAAATGCCGGCTTCCTCGTCATAATTTCCTATTGCCCGCCTTATCTCATCACCGCCGATATGACCCTCCTTGAACATCATCCACAAAAATCCCGCAGCCAGAGTGTACGGGTGAGCATCCAAACCGTCAAGAAAAGCACGTTCCTCTCTGCGTATCCGCTCGGCAAAAGCCGTGTCATATTTAATCGGATTCTCCGCCAGACACATCATCCACGCTTCAATCTCGGCGCCGCTCTCTACCTGCATACAGAGCCAGTCCTGCCACACCCCGTAATACCTTTCTACATCAGCATACCGCAGCATATTAAATAAGATCGCATACGGGACCATTCCAACACCACCTATTATAAAAAAAGCGAACGGCATATACCATTCGCTTTTCAAAAATCTGGTGCGTCCGACGGGATTCGAACCCACGGCCTTCAGAGTCGGAGTCTGACGCTCTATCCAGCTGAGCTACGGGCGCAAAAATATCCGGGGACAAAACATCCCCGGATAATATTTTACCATAAATCGCACTATAGTTTGTGAACAAACTATAAACATTTGTTAATTTGAAACATTGAGCCGCGAGCCCTTTGTAACGTCAACCGCCGTCTGAGAGAAAGCGCCGCTTATTTTTTTGCTTTTTCCTGCCTGCTCCAGCTTTTCGCGCAGGATATCATGCTCCTTCTTGATCCTGCCGTAAGCCTTGGCGTCGTTCTGCTTGATCTCCTCGCGCAGCTGCTTAACGCGCATTATCTTATCCTGAAGCTCCAGCAGATCCTCCGTCAGCTCGCCGATATCCTCGAAGTGCAGCATTGCATTAAGCTTATCCTGCCGTTCGATGCTCTGTTCGCTTACATAATGCTTGATATCCACCGAAATGCCGTCCATGGCGGTGATGATCGTCTGACGCTCCTCAAGGAGATTTCCGAAGCTGTCAATATCCTCGGTCATCATCTGCTCGGTTATCTCGTTATATCTTTCAAGCTGCCTTATTTTATCGTCCATAAGGTCGATTATGGGTCTGTTCAAAACCATCTCCCCAATCTTCGGACAAAGCGCCCGTTAAATATGCTTGCTTGCCTCGGCGAAAGCGTCTCTCAGTTCCTGAAAATACGGTATCAGCCGATTAAGCGTTTCGATATCCTTTTTTATATTGGCCTGTGTCAGTTCGTTTCGGAAATAACCGTACAGCGCCGCCAGATTTTCCGATATCTCATACTTTTCCTTGAGGCTGGAATCCAGTGCGTCCACAATATCCAGCACTCTCATAATGGAATTGTGCGCCTTGGGTATATTTTTATCCTCAATATACAGTACCGCCTTGTTCAGCTCCGTTATAGCCTTATCATACAGCGCAATAAGGAGCTGTGCCGGGGTCATTGTCGTGACCACCTGGCTCATATATTTCTGATACGGATTAGGTATCACGGTAAACACCACCTGTTTTTACTGGGATTAATAATCGGAAGCAAAAATTGAAGACTGAGACTGCATCTGATTCATATATGTCTCAAGCGTAGTGAACTGATTCCAGTAACGCTCCATCTCGTTCTCATATTTCTCCTCAAGATCGGATATCAGCTTCTGCAGGCTGCTTATCTGAGTATACAGCATACTCTTCTGCTCACTGGTGGTATTTTCGATACCCGCGATCATAGTGAGATAGCCGTAATTGTTGGTAGTCTTGGAAATGGCTTTATCAACAACTCCGTTAAGCTTTGCAGCCAGACCATTATCTGAGTCTGTAAAGAACTTGGATATCTGATCGCTGTATTTTTCAATGGAAGCCTCTAACTTATCCTCGTCGATAATGAGCTTTCCGTAATCATCAAGATCGCTGGAAACCGTAATACCCATATCGGAAAGAGAGAAACCGTCTAGGGAAGACGACATTGCCGAACGGATAGAGGACAGGAAATTCTGTATATTATTGTCGCCGTAAAGCAGACCTTTCTTGGCTTCCTCGTTCCACTTTTCGATCTCGTCATCATCCATTTCCTCTTCCTGCTCTTCGGTAAGAGGATCGTAATAGGAGCCGTCCTTCTTGGGACGAGCAGTTTTTATCTCGCTGTACAGGTCGGAGATAAGCGTATTGTAATCATCAATAAACTTAACCACCGTATCCTTGATGGAGCTTGTATCCTTTTTGGTCGTTACGGTAACAGGGTCAACACCTGCCGCCGCTGCATCGAACTGACCCAGCTTGCCGATATCAATAGTAGTTCCGTCAAATGTATAGGAATTGCTGGCGCTTGTGTATGTCTTATAATTCACGCCGTCCGTGCTTATAGTGATAGTGCCGTTTTTAG
>JBJEQM010000071.1:0-2634 GCA_051881755.1 Oscillospiraceae bacterium | reverse complement strand
TGATGCCCATGGAAAATATAACGTCTGTGGAGATACGGCAGACCATTTTTCAGCGCATGAATCAGTCCTGCGATCTTGTGATATGCACGCGCGGTGAGAAGAAGAAAAATCACCGTGTGAGAGGGCTCAATCTTGAAGAGGCGGAAAAAGCGGCGGCTCTGTTAGGATACAGCACGGACAGGATATAATATAAGGCAATTTATATAACAGCTATAATTACGTCATTTCTCGTTAAGCTTTCCCTGCATGGTGGCGTAATTATGTCCGTCGCCTGTGTTTATAGAACGATGTGGAAATAGTATAAAAAAGGAGCGCGTTTTAGGGTATGGAAAATACAACAAAAAATCAGGATTTTTCTCCTGAGATGCAGGAGAAAAGCTTTGCGGCGGACGCAATGAAAACACTGGTGTTATACATTATGATCTTTATCGCTTTGGCGGCGGTGACATATGTGATCATTTTTTATTCTGAGGAGGTTTTCAGCACGGATATCGGATTTTCCAACTCGGAGCTGAAGCCCATAATTTTTACCGAGGATATGGAAGGACTTACGGGCGGGGACGAAGTAAAAATAGGTATCAAGAACTGTGAGTTTGGTGAGAATACTATATCCATAACAATATACGGGAAAAATTTTTCCGACAGAGATTGGATCGCGGACGGAGAGACTTTTGTAATATCAAGCTTTAATACTTTGGCGGCGGAGACGAGGTATCATTATTATGCTGACGAGTGGTCGGAGGTAAAAATACCTGCGCACGGACAGTTTGAGTGTGAGGCTGCGTTCACGGTGGAAAAGGCGGCGGAGAAAGCGGCGAACGGGTATATGTTTTCACTTGCGGCGTTCAGGGATTGGGACGAGCCTACTATTGAACTTTTACTTGAAACGTCGGAGGAATAAATCGGAAATTATACTAATTCTTAATGTGTAAAAAAATCAAGCAAAAGCTTGCATATATGGGTTTTGCGCAGGCTTTTTGTCTATACTTTTATTGGTTATTAGTATTATTTGCCTTTTCACGTATTTCCTCGTTACAATCAAAAAGACATTCCTCTATCATTTTTTCGGTAAGGATATTTCGCCTTTGCATTTCTTTGAAAGCAGACTCGCGGCAGCAGGAGCACATTGATTTCTCATATATAAACTCAAACACGCAGTCGGGGAGAGCCTCGTTATCAAGCAGCGATAAAATTATGCCGTGCCAGCCGCTTTTATCTTGTATATCAAATTTCAGCGCGCGGAGATTTTTCGATAAAATATCATAGTCGCTGTCCTTATAATTATTGATAAGCATATAAAGACCGTCCGTTGTATTTTTATCTTGCAGCAGCTCCAGCGCAAAATCGTGGACGGTGTCCGACTTTACATATATAAGAGCGTCCAGAGCGGCACGCTTTAACTCGGCGTTTTCCGATTTTGCATACTCGATAAGATATAACGGGTCAAGCGGAAAAGGGTTATATCGCGAAGAAAATAAATGTAAAGTCTTTGCCTTTACACTTTGGTCATTTTCGGATATAACGGATTGTGCAAGCTTGATTTTTTCATCATTATTTGCGCGGAGAGCGAATTGTCGGCGGTATCGCGGAGAAAATCCGTCTTCGGTTATACTTTTTGCGGCTTCATCGGCGGTGAACTTATCCTGATGTGGTTTTGCGGTATCATTTTCGGCGCTCATTACACGGACAAAGCGGCGCACCTCGGGAGTATCGCACTTTATCTTGTGCAGTATATCGCTGCCGAATTTGTCTTTTGCACATTGGAGAAACCACGCGAAGTCCCAATGCAGCTCCAAATCGTCGGTGTGATGTCGGCGGAGAAAGTATGCGCCTATGTCGGTGACGATTTTTTCAAGGCGTGTGAGGTCTTTTAGCTGCATTATAATGATAGAAATGTACTCAAAGCTGCTTATAAAGCTGTTAAGCTTTACACTCCTCCGAGTTTTCATTATCAGATCATACAATTCCGCATACTTTTTCTCAAGAATATTTTCCACATAAGAATTTCCGTCTGCGGCGAAGCAGTTGATAAAGTCGCAAAGGTGATTAAAGATGTGCCAATCGTCATTGACCTTTGGGGTGAGAAATTTTTCGGCGGCGGCGCGGAGAAATTCCTCCTCGTCGTCAAACCGGCGTACAAGGTTATACATATAAATTCCGCGTGTGCCCTCGCACTGCATATCAAAGCTGATGTCATGCAGGCAGCCGTACATAACAATGTCTTTATAATGCTGTGGGTCGCCGGCGAGAATGTAAAAGCATCTGCCGTGTCCGCTCAGCATAAGCTGCTTGAATTTTTTCTGCTTTACGGTCAAAATGTACCTCCGATTTATACTGTAATTTCAATCTGATTGCCGTCGTTATCAAGTACAACGCTTTCGTAGTAACCGTCGCCCGTGACGCGAGGGCGGCGGAGAATTTCGTATCCGTCGGCGGCAATTTGCGAGGTAAGTTCGTCTACCTTTTCGCGGCTGCCGACGGCAAATGAAAGGTGGGTCAAGCCGTGAGAAAGGGGAGAAGTACCGCGCTTTTCACAGCTTGGATGGTACATCAATTCAAGGCGTGCGCCGCTGTCAAAGGACAAAAAATATGTCCGCAAACCTGCGCTGTTGCAGTATAGATCATTAGCTTTTG
>JBJEQM010000070.1:0-2638 GCA_051881755.1 Oscillospiraceae bacterium | reverse complement strand
GTTAAGGGGATAGTGACTCTCGGACTTGACCCGGGCTACCGCACAGGCTGCAAGCTTGCTGTCGTGGACGGCACGGGCAAGGTGCTTGATACGGGCGTTGCGTACATTACAACGGGCGAGCAGCGCAAGATAGAGCAGGGTAAGGTCATTGTAAAAAATCTTATACAGAAGCACGGTGTTACAATTATTGCTATTGGTAACGGTACCGCGTCCCGCGAATCCGAGGCGTTTGTTGCCGACCTTATCAAGGAGATACCTCATAAGGTGTCGTATATGGTAGTGTCCGAAGCGGGCGCGTCTGTATATTCCGCGTCAAAGCTTGCGGCGGAGGAATTTCCCGAGTACGACGTATCTCTGCGAAGCGCGGTATCTATTGCGCGCCGCCTGCAAGACCCTCTTGCGGAGCTTGTGAAGATAGACCCCAAGGCTATCGGTGTGGGACAGTATCAGCATGATATGCCCAAGGCAAGAATGGACGAGGCGCTGTCGGGCGTTGTTGAGGACTGCGTAAACAGCGTAGGCGTTGACCTTAATACAGCCTCCGTGTCGCTGCTTTCCTACATTTCGGGAATCAATTCGGGTATTGCTAAAAATATTGTAAAGTACCGCGAGGAAAACGGACAGTTCACCGACAGAAAGCAGCTGTTAAAGGTGGCAAAGCTGGGACCCAAAGCGTATGAACAGTGCGCGGGCTTCCTGCGTGTGCAGGACGGCAAAAATCCTCTCGATAATACTGCCGTTCACCCCGAAAGCTATGAGGCGGCGAAGAAGATAATTGACGAGTGCGGTTTCACCCTTGCCGACCTTTCCGCAAACAAAATGGCGGAGATACCCGAAGCGGCGAAGAAGATAGGTATTACAAAGATAGCGGACAATGCGGGCATCGGCATACCCACCGTCAACGATATACTGAAAGAACTTTCCAAGCCCGGCAGAGACCCTCGTGACGAGCTGCCCCCGCCGCTGCTGCGAAGCGGAGATATAATGGAGCTTAAAGACCTCAAGCCCGGCATGGAGCTTGTTGGTACGGTGCGAAACGTTATCGACTTCGGCTGCTTTGTTGATATCGGCGTCCATGAGGACGGTCTGGTGCACATCTCCCAGATATGCAACCGCTACATCAAGCATCCGCTTGAAGCCGTCAAGGTGGGCGAGGTAGTCAAGGTGCGCGTCCTTGATGTTGATGTAAAACGCAAGAGGATATCCCTTACAATGAAGCTGTAAAATACAATACGGTATACAAAAAACGGTCTGCCCGAATTCAAGGCAGACCGTTTTGTTATGTTGAGTATTATACATTAAATCTGAACAGGATAATATCGCCGTCCTGAACGACGTATTCCTTGCCCTCCAGACGGACAAGACCCTTTTCCTTTGCGCCCGACATACTGCCGCACGCCATAAGGTCGCTAAAGCTTACCACTTCTGCGCGGATAAAGCCTTTCTCAAAGTCGGTGTGTATCTTGCCTGCCGCCTGCGGAGCCTTGGTGCCCTTGGTGATAGTCCAGGCGCGTACTTCGTCCTTGCCTGCGGTGAGGAATGAGATAAGTCCGAGCAGAGCGTAGCCCTCCTTGATGATACGGTCAAGACCCGATACTTCAAGACCAAGCTCGGACAGAAACATCTGCTTGTCCTCGTCGTTCATATCGGATATCTCCGCTTCAAGCTGTGCACAGATGGGGAATACGGAGGCTTTTTCCGCTTCGGCGATCTCGCATACCGTTTTATAATGTACCGATGTCTCAATGTTATTCTTGAAATCCTCTTCGGAGAGATTTGCCGCGTAAATTACGGGCTTTGCGGAAAGCAGGGGAGTGGACTTGATGATCTCCGCCTCCTCGTCGGTGAAGCCGTAGGAGCGTGCGGAGTGTCCCGCTTCAAGGTGTGCTTTGAGCGCTTCAAGAAATTCCACCTCGGCAATATATTTTTTATCGCCCTTGACAAGCTTCTTTGTGCGGTCGATACGTCGTTCAAGGAGCTCAATGTCGGCGAAGATAAGCTCAAGGTCGATGGTTTCGATATCGCGGCGAGGATTAATGCTGCCGTCAACATGGATAACGTCCGTGCCCTCGAAGCAGCGTACAACGTGGACGATAGCGTCCACCTCGCGGATATTGGAGAGGAACTTGTTGCCCAGACCCTCGCCCTTGGACGCGCCCTTTACCAAACCTGCAATATCAACAAATTCCAGCGTGGCGGGAGTGAATTTGTTGGGTGAATACATATCTCTCAGCTTTTCCAGACGTTCGTCGGGAACGGAAACGATGCCCACATTCGGTTCAATGGTGCAGAAAGGGTAGTTTGCGGATTCTGCGCCTGCATTGGTGAGGGCGTTAAAAAGTGTACTTTTTCCCACATTCGGGAGACCAACCATACCAAGTTTCATAGCTAAAAATTGTCCTTTACATATTTATTTTATTAGTCTAAATTAAGGCTGCGTATATATTCGTCGGCGTTAAAATCCTCGTCCTGCTTGCGGCGCTTTCTGTCATATGCAAATTTGGCGAAGTATACTCCTGTGCAGAGTCCCGCAAAGAAGGATACTGCGGCGATAATAAGCAATGCGCAGTCTGATGCGCAGCATTTTTCATTTTCCTGCATAATATACATTCCTTTCGGATAAATTTTGGTGAATACA
>JBJEQM010000069.1:0-2640 GCA_051881755.1 Oscillospiraceae bacterium | reverse complement strand
GAAATAATCATACCCCTCGCTTGCGGCAAGCTTTGCCGTCTCCTCCAGACGCAGACGGTAACATTCAAAGCACCGCTCTCCGCCCTCGCGTATATTTTCCAGACCCCGTACCGCATTGTAAAACATCTCGTCGTGAAAACCGTTTTCGGTAAAGCTTATCTTATTTTTGGCAGGGAACAGGGATATAAACCGCTTCTGCTCCTCCAAACGCTTGAAAAATTCCTCGCGGGGATAAATATTGGGGTTGAAATAAAATACCGTAATAGAAAAATACTGCGATAAATATTCCAGCACATAGCTTGAACAGGGCGCGCAGCAGCTGTGCAGGAGCAGACGCGGTACATTGTCAAGCTTAGCGATAATGCCGTCCAGCTCACGCTGATAGTTCCGTTTATTTTCGCTCATCATCGTTATCCTTTCTGCCGCATGATGAGGAATAGGGACAGCTTCCGCAGCCCCCCGAGCAGCCCTTGCCGCGATTCTTTATCATAAACACCGCCGCGCAGATGACCGCCGCCGCAACTATACCAATGGCTATCCAGTCCGCAAAGCTCAGTATTTCCATATAAAAAACCTCTTTTCAAGCAATAGTATACATCATAAATGGCAAAGATTGAATAAGGAACGGTGAATAGATTATAATTTATATTTTAATTTTTGACTTAATATTCAGCCGAGCTTTTTTACCATGTGTATATGCTCGCAGAATTCGTCAAGATAAATGCCGCCCTCGGCGGTATAGCCGCACTTCTCGTAAAAGCCGCGGGCACGGCACTGCGCCGATAACTCAATGCCCTCCGCACCAAGTCCGCGCGCCTTTTCCTCCATCTGTACCATAATGTATCGTCCCAGCTGCTTATTGCGGTACTGCGGCAGCACAGCAATACGTCCGACGGTGTAAAAATTATCCCGCTCGGAGGGAAAGATACGTGCTGCCGCCGCAGGCTCATTATCATAGTATACTACCGTATGAAGCGCGGTATTATCCGTATCGTCAAATTCATTTTGGAAGCCCTGCTCGCGTACAAAGACCTCCTCACGGATATAACGGGCTTCGTCGGGGAGGGTATCGTAAAATTTGCAGTTTATCATAAAACACCTTTTTGCAATTTTTTAGGGCGCACAAAGTACGCCCTTTTTATATTATGCTGTTGTTTACCGCAGATCGTGGCTGATATATTCCTTATGCTCGCTTACGCTCTTGTATGCAGGACGGATTATCTTGTTTGCGTTTACAAGCTCCTCCATGCGGTGCGCAGACCAGCCTGCAATTCTTGCAATGGCGAAAATGGGAGTATACAGCTCGGGTGGGAGGTTGAGCATATTGTATGCAAAGCCGCTGTAGAAATCCACGTTTGCCGATACGCCCTTGTATATCTTGCGCTCCTTGGCAATGACCTCGGGAGCAAGACGCTCTACGGCGCTGTATAACTCAAATTCATCATCGCGGTGCTTTTCAACGGAAAGTCTCTTGACCGCCTTGCGCAGCAGATTTGCTCTCGGGTCGGAGATGGAGTATACAGCGTGACCCATGCCGTAGATAAGACCTGCCTTGTCGAAAGCTTCTTTGTGCAGCAGCTTTGTAAGATAGTCCTTTATCTCGTCCTCGTCTTTCCAGTCGGAGATGTTGCGCTTCATGTCCTCAAACATCAGGGAAACCTTTATATTTGCGCCGCCGTGCTTGGGGCCTTTCAGAGAGGACAGCGCCGCCGCAATAGCGGAGTAGGTGTCCGTTCCCGATGAGGTAACAACGTGGGTGGTGAACGATGAGTTGTTGCCGCCGCCGTGCTCTGCGTGAAGCACCAGCGCAAGGTCGAGCAGATTTGCTTCCAGCATGGTGAAGCTGCTGTCGGGACGAAGCATATGCAGTATATTTTCCGCCGTGGAATATTCCGCTACGGGCTGGTGGATAAAGAAGCTGCCGCCGTCAATATAATATCGCTTCGCCTGATAGCTGTATACAGCAATAAGAGGGAAGAGAGCGATAAGCTCCAGAGACTGCCGCAGAACATTTGGCAGAGAAATATCGTTGGGGTTGTCGTCATACGAATACAAAGTTAGCACGCCTCGCGCAAGACCGTTCATTATGTCGCTGCTGGGAGACTTCATTATAATATCGCGTACAAATGTGGTGGGTAGACGGCGGTAGTCCGCAAGGAGCGACTTGAATTTGTTCAGCTCGGTATCGCTGGGCAGCTCGCCGAACAGGAGCAGATATGTTACCTCCTCATAGCCGAAGCGGCGGTTGCCTGCAAAGCCTGCCACAATGTCGTTTATATTGTAGCCGCGGTAGTAAAGCTCACCATCACAGGGAACGGACTGTCCGTCCACGACCTTGGAGGACACTATCTCGGATATTTCCGTAAGACCTGCCAGAACACCCTTGCCGTTTATATCGCGCAGACCGCGTTTTACGTCGTATTTTGTATAAAGCTCGGGGTCGATGCCGCCGTTTTTGCGGCAGAGAGCGGCAAGCTCCTCGATCTGGGGAGTAACGTTTTCAAAATTGTAGTGTGATGTGCTCATTGACATCCGTCCTTTCCGATATAGTCCGCCGTGAAAGCCGTCACGACGTGCAGAAAAACCGTTTGAAAGATTTTCCTAACAAATATAATGATATTATATCACAAAAATGAAACA
>JBJEQM010000068.1:0-2647 GCA_051881755.1 Oscillospiraceae bacterium | reverse complement strand
CGTATCATCGGTCTCCGCCGCAACGTCTCCGCCGTTGAGGGATACTCCCTTTGCCGCCGCAAGAGCGTTCGCCTCGCATACCGCCATAGCCGCCGAGGACGCTCCCGAAGCCGCTATCTCGGGCACGGTGAAGAACCGCTGGTCGTTCTTGGGATTGGACGAATACACCACGCGGAACATTTTATATATTGCCAGCATAAGGAAAGAGGACGCCTCTTTCATAATAGTACTGCTTCCCGTTTTTTGTATAAGTGAAAACAGCACGTTGGTGGAATTGACGATAAGCTTTTTGTTGAAAGCCGCCATCATTCCTCCTGCGGCGACCTTATTGTCTGTGCCGTCCTGCTCCGAAAGCTCGTCGTAGGAAATGGTCTTTCCCGCTGGCTCGGGAGAACGTCCCAGAAGATAATCGCAGGAAACATGGTAATAATCCGCCGCCTTGACAAGAAAATCAAGACCGCACTCACGGATACCCTTTTCATAATGTGAAAGCAGCGCCTGAGATACCCCCAGATCGGCTGCGGCGTTTTTCTGACTGATGCCGCGTTCTTTCCTCAGAAGAGTTATAATTCTCGGAAAGTCCGAATTCATCATGTCACCTCCTAAACATCCTTTTTCGTACACATATCCGCGCAGGATAAGGCGCATTATATATCTTGACAGCGCGCTCCGCCATGGCAGTATCTTACGCATTACATACTGTAAATTATATCGCATAACGTACATTTTGTAAAGAGAAATAATCAAAAAAAGTCGATAAATGTTATCAAAGTTTTTTGTGTAGGTTACATAGATGTTTTTAATGTAAATTATTTACATTTGGATAAAATACAATATCTTGTATTTTGCCGAAAAATGACGTTCAAGATATTGAAAACACCGCATATTACATTTTTACACATATTTCGCCAAATTTTACCGAAAGGACTCTTATTTATGAAAGGCTACAGACTTACTTTGCTCAGAAACGGCAGGACCCGAGCCAACGCCGAGGGCATTTATATCGGCAGGACCGACTGGCCCCTGTCCGACGTGGGACGGGCGGAGCTGGAGGAAAAATACGATATGCACCGCTATCCCAAGGTGGAAAGGGTGTATTCAAGCCCTCTGACAAGGGCATTGCAGTCGGCGGAGATACTTTTCCCCGACCGCGAGATCGTCATCTGCGACGAGCTGACGGAAATGGACTTCGGCGTGTTCGAGGGACTTTCCGTGGAGCAGCTGCTTGAGCTTGACAGCTACAAAAAATGGATAAAGGGAGGTCTTGACAACCCTCCCCCCAACGGCGAGAGCCTGCGCAGCATGGTAAACCGCGTTTATTCGGGGCTTAACCTTATGATAATGGATATGATGAAAAACGACATTACCGAGGCGGGCGTTATAACCCATTCGGGCATCATGATGAATATGCTCTCCTGCTTCGGTCTGCCAAAAATGAAGCCTATGGAGTTTGCCGGCGAGCCGGGCGAGGGCTGGATGATACACGTTACCGCCCAGCTGTGGCAGAACGGCGGCACCTTCGAGATACTGGGCAGAGTCCCCGAGGTGGCGCAGGACGAATTTACCGAGTGATTTTTACGGAGTTATATTATGAACATGAAAAAACCCTCCGAGCTGAAAAAGCTGGCGTTTGAAAAGCTGACGGACTGCTGGTGCGAATGTATCGCCCTGTTCCTTGTCGAACTGGGTTCACTTGCGGTATGTATACTGTCTTTCCTGCTTATCGTGCAGTTCCTTTATTCCCGCGGCACTATCGGGCATGGCGTGGACAGCATTTTTGTCAAGGGCGGCATAGGCGTTTACGCGGCGTTTGCGGGAATGCTCATACTGTTTTCCATATTGGGCGCGCCGCTGAAATACGGTAAGAAATGGTTTTTTATACAGACCATACGCGGCAACAGCGTCCCCGCCTCCTGCTTTTTCACCTGCTATATGCACAAGGAGCACTACGGCAGGATATTCCTGCTTGAAGCAAAAATAACCCTGCGCAAGCTTGCGGCTCTGGCGCCTGCCGCCGCTGTGGGCTGTGTAATAGTATATATTGCGGGCAGACTATATAAAAGCTCGGGCGGCTCAGGCTCATATACTATAATAATGGTGCTGCTGACGCTGATATTCAGCGGTATGCTGTTTCTGTATCTGTATTTTTCAAGGCGATATTTCCTGGCAAGCTACATATACGCCATCAATCCGAAAAAAAGCACCGACAGGATAATCAAGGAAAGCTGTGAGGCGGTAAGCGGATATCAGGGATATCTCAACGAGATACTGGCCTCCTTTTCGGGCTGGATATTAGCCTGCGTAGCCGTATTTCCCGCAATGTACGTTATACCGTATCTGATGATGACATTCTCTCTTGCCGCCAACGATCTTATCAAAAATTATACCGAAGTACAGCGACGTATCGGCGAAGATACCGCAAAAAAGGAGGAGGGCGCACTTGTCTGAGCGGGGAAGAAGCCTGTCCTTTACCGTAAGCGGCGAGGAAAACGGCAGCACCGTGGGAGATGTACTGCGGCGGCGCGGCGTATCGCGGCGGCTCACGGTCAAGCTGAAGCGCGCCGAAAACGGGATAACCCTCAACGGGGAGCATATCCGCACCGTTGATACCGTAAAGTCGGGGGATATCATATCGCTGCTCCTCCGA
>JBJEQM010000067.1:0-2648 GCA_051881755.1 Oscillospiraceae bacterium | reverse complement strand
ATGGATACGCTTCTCAATCTTCTGAAACAGAACGCCCGACTCTCCTGCAAAGAGCTTGCCGCCATGACAGGCTCCACCGAAGCCGAGGTCGACGCCAAGATAAAAGATTATGAGAAAAAGGGTATCATTAAGGGATATTCCGCCATTATAAACGACGACCTCGCCGACAAGGACGCTGTTACCGCCTTTATCACGGTCAAGGTAACGCCCAAGGCGGACTTTGGATTTGACGATATTGCAAGACGTATTCTCATGTTTGAGGAGGTCGAGAGCCTTACTTTGATGTCGGGCGAGTTCGACCTTGCCGTTACACTAAGCGGTACAAACTACAAGGAGATAGCGCTGTTTGTCGCTCAGCGGCTCTCGACTATCGAGGGCGTTCTTTCCACGTCCACTCACTTCTTCCTCAAGCGGTACAAGGAAAAGGGTATCGCCATTGATGATGAGGAAACGGACGAAAGGAGCTTTGTTTCCCCATGATGGACTATGACAAGATATTATCCCGGAAATGCAAGGAGATAAAGCCGTCGGGCATACGGAAATTCTTCGACATCGCCTCCACAATGGACGACGTTATCTCCCTCGGCGTGGGCGAGCCCGACTTTGCAACACCATGGGCAATACGCAAAGCCGCTATCACCACCCTCGAAAAGGGCAAGACGATTTATACCGCCAACGCAGGTCTTATACAGCTGAGACAGTCTATCGCAAAGTATATCAAGCGCCGCAATGACCTTGATTATGACCCCGCCAAGGAGTTGATCGTCACAGTAGGCGGCTCCGAAGCTATCGACCTTGGTATCCGCGCACTTGTTGACCCGGGTGACGAGGTACTTGTGGTAGAGCCAAGCTTCGTATGCTACAAGCCAATTATCGAGCTTATGCACGGCGTGCCCGTCATTATCGAGACAAAGATAGAGGATGAGTTCCGCCTTACAGCCGAGGCTCTCCGCAGCAAAATTACCGACAAGACCAAGCTGCTTATCCTGCCGTTCCCCAACAATCCCACGGGTGCGGTAATGAAGCGTGAGCACCTTGAAGCTATCGCGGAGGTGCTTCGGGGTACAAATATAATGGTACTTTCCGACGAGATATACTCCGAGCTTACATACAGCGGAAAGCACGTCTCCATCGCGGAGATAGACGGTATGCAGGAGCGCACCCTCATGGTAAACGGCTTCTCCAAGGCTTACGCCATGACGGGCTGGAGATTAGGCTATCTTGCAGGTCCCGCGCCCATTATAAAGCAGATACTTAAAATACACCAGTTCGCTATAATGTGTTCCCCCACGGTATCGCAGTACGCCGCTATAGAAGCGCTTGAAAGCTGCGATAAGGATATTGCAAAAATGGTAAAGGAATACGATATTCGCCGCCGCTGGCTGGTAAGCGCATTCAACGAGATAGGTCTGGAGTGCTTTGAGCCTACGGGCGCGTTTTATGTGTTCCCAAGCATAAAGTCTACGGGCATGACAAGCCAGCAGTTCTGCGAGGATCTGCTGTACAAGCACAGGGTAGCCGTCGTCCCCGGAGACGCTTTCGGCGAATGCGGCGAGGGACATATACGCGTTTCCTACGCATATTCGCTCAAGCACCTTATGGCTGCCGTGGAGCGTATCAAGGAGTATCTTAACGAGATAAATATTAAACACCAATAAAATACAGGAAAAAATCTGCGCCGAAATCCAATATAAAAAAGCTAAAGCTTTTCAAGATTGTCGGCTTGATTTTTTCCATATTTTAAATGGTGTTTAGTATAAGAAATGACGGTGTGTTATATTGGAAAATAAAGTAACAATATCCGCCCACGCAAAAATAAACCTGACCTTACAGATAACGGGCAGACGAAGCGACGGCTACCACACGCTGAAAAGCGTTATGCAGAGCGTTTCCCTGCACGATATGGTGACGGTCGCAAAGGACAACTCAGGCTTACCGATTTCCGTTAGCTGCACGGACGAGAAAATTCCGTGCGGCAGCGGAAATATTGCTTATAAGGCGGCGGAAGCCTTTTTTGCGGCAGCGGACGTTGAAAATACGGGAATACATATACATATTGTGAAAAATATACCCTCGGAAGCAGGTCTGGGGGGAGGAAGCGCGGACGGCGCGGCGGTCATCGCCGCTCTGGACAAGCTGTATCATACGGACTTGGGCGAGGAAAGGCTGTGCGCTATCGGAGCAAAGGTGGGCGCGGACGTGCCATTTTGTATCAAGGGCGGTACGGTGCTGTGCGAGGGGATAGGCGAGATAATGACGGCTCTGCCGCCGCTGCCCGAATGTACTGTAGTCATAGGCAAGGGCGGCAGGGGAGTATCCACCAAGGAAGCATACGCCGCCATCGACCGCATGGGCAGCATATCCGCCTGTGACTTTGACGTATCGGCGTTTGACGGTGATATACGGCAAATTGCAGCGGTATGCTCCAATGCGTTCGAGTATGTCTCGGACATTGACGAGATAAACAACGTGCGAGGTATCATAGGGTCATCGGGGGCGCTGTGCGCGGTAATGAGCGGCAGCGGCTCGGCTGTATACGGCATTTTCACGGACATATCCGCTGCAAAAATGTGCGGCAAACGTCTTGCCTCGGCAGGATATTATTCTAATATTTGCCGGCCCATGCCTTTTGGATTGTCAATTGTGTA
>JBJEQM010000066.1:0-2653 GCA_051881755.1 Oscillospiraceae bacterium | reverse complement strand
TATGGAGCAAAATCCATACGCCGCATTTTTGTATTACTTAAAGTACGCTACGCCGTAAAACAGCGGGATATACACCGCCGAATTGATTATCTCTTTTTCCGCAGCAGTGTAAAGCTTAGTTGCTTTACTCAGACTTTCTGTTTTTCCAAGTCCGTACAGATATCCGTACACGGTGCCTTTCAGCGTGCCTTTTGTGATACTGTTGTTTTCATCGCAAAAAAAGTTGAAAAATGCCGACGGCTCACCCGTATCGGGGGCAATTTCCGCAAGCAGTATCTCATATGTACCGTCGGCTATCTTCATGTCATACTCATTCTGCGAAACCACCTCGATACCGCAGTAAAATTCCAAATTCTGCTGCCACTGCTCGGTAATATATTTCAGATAGTCCGTTCCCGCAAAGCTTTCGGGGACGGTTATTTTTATGCCGTCCACGGATACCGTATCCTGCGCCGCCAACTCGTTGCGCCACAGATTTTTCGCCATGTTTACGTTGTACATATCCATGGAGGTGTCGGGGATAAGATTGCGGTAGCTTTTTCCCATGACCGTAACGGAATCGGGCACGATACCGTACGCCGCCGTCAAACCGTTTTCAAGCACTCCCGAGTAAATATCCCGACGAAAAGAAGCGGCAAGGGCAGTCCGCAGATTTTTGCTGCTGAAATATTTCGACGACGTATTGAATATAAGCCCGTAGTTTTTGGTGTTATATTGCTGATAATTGCCGCTGTTCAGCAGCTTTTTATCATAATTTTCAAGTACAAAACAGTCAATATCGCCTTTACTGTAGCTTTCCGCGTCGCGGGACGGATCACCCGTGATGAAATAATTTATGCTGTAAGGATACACCATATCGTTGTCGGAGTTGGATTTATTTCGGCGCATTATGATGTAGTTGTTGTCCCAGTAGGGGTCAAAGTTCCACTCTTTCAGGTAGAACGCGCCGTTTGACGCGGTAGTTTCCGCCGCCAGACCGTACCGTCCCTTAGTGCTCAGGAAAAACATCTCGTTGCATGGCATAGCGGCAGTGGTGGTAAGCAGGTCAAGAAATCCGAAGCATGGATACTCCAGCTCTATCTGTAAAGTGTGATTGCTTGTCGCCTTTACGCCCAATTGCGACGTGTTTCTCTCTCCCCTTGCTACGGCGAGGGCGTTTTTTATGCAGCTGAAATCATCGACATAGGGCGAATAAAGCGCCTCCGAGTCAAAAATACGCCTGAACGCAAAGACAAAATCGTCGGCTTTCATATTTGCTTTGAAGCCGTTCACGCTCTCCCATGTGATATCTTTCTTTAACTCGAATGTATATGTAAGCCCGTCGTCCGAGATAGTGTAGCTTTCCGCCGCGTCGGGGACAATCGCGCCGTCGGCGTTCTTCTTCACCAGTCCCGACATCATATTTGCTATCACCGCCTTGGATTCCTTATCCTCCGCAAGCTGTGGGTCAAGATTCTGTGGATTGGAGGCAAGATTCGTGCGGAATGTATACCCCGAGCCATCGTCCTCCTCACAGGCGGTAAGCAGCGTGCACATCATTATAACGGCAAGCAGTACAGTAAAAATCCTTCTAAAATTCAAAATGAAGCTCTCCCAATATGTAAAGTTTATAAGCTTTACATATATAAATATATTTTACAGGATATAAAGTCATATGACTTCACATCAATTATATTAATAATATATCATTTTATGACCGCAAAAGCAATACCCAAAGCCGAATTGTAAATAAATTGTCATTTTTTCATAGAAAAAGCCGCACCGAAATTATCGGTACGGCTTCATTATTCAATGTATGGGATTAGTTTGTGCCTGCCATCTTCTTAACTTCTTCTGCGAAGTTATCTTCCTTCTTCTCTACGCCCTCGCCTCTCTCGAAACGAACATACTCGGCAACAGCGATCTTTCCGCCGAGAGCCTTTGCAGCGTTCTCAACGTACTTGCCAACTGTAACCTTGTCGTCCTTAACGAAAGCCTGCTCAAGGAGGCAGTTCTCGGAGTAGTACTTGCCAACCTTACCCTCGGCGATCTTAGCTCTAACCTGTTCGGGCTTAGAAGCCATCTTGGGATCCTCAGCCATCTGAGCCATGATGATGGTCTTTTCGTTCTCCAGAACTTCTGCGGGAACGGACTCTCTGTTGAGGTATGCAGGATTCATAGCTGCAACCTGCAGAGCGCAGTCCTTACCAACCTCGAATACCTTGTCAGCAGGAAGGTCGGTGTCAAGCTTTACCATAACGCCGATGCTGCCGCCGCCGTGAACGTAAGGAACGAGAACGCCCTCAAGTCTCTTGAAACGACGGATAACCATGTTCTCTCTGATCTTGATGAAGAGATCCTGGAGAGACTCCTCAACGCTCTTGTCGCCGCCGCTGATCGTAGCAGCCTTCAGTGCGTCAACGTCAGCAGGATTCTTCTCGATAACAGTCTTTGCAACAGCAGCAACGAAAGCCTTGAACTCCTCATTGTTTGCAGCAAAGTCAGTTTCAATATTAACTTCAACAACAGCGCCTACATTGCCCTCTACAACAGAAGTAACGATACCCTCTGCAGCAACTCTGCCGCTCTTCTTAGCCTGAGTAGCAAGTCCCTTTTCTCTGAGGATAACAACAGCCTTGTCGGTGTCGCCATCAGCCTCTTCGAGAGCCTTCTT
>JBJEQM010000065.1:0-2653 GCA_051881755.1 Oscillospiraceae bacterium | reverse complement strand
TACTATTTTTTGCGCTGTTTGTTCCAAAAAGGCTTGACAAATTAATATCAGTATGTTATACTGTATGTAATAATACAAATGATTTCAGCATTGTTTTATTGGCAGAAGTGTGAGGTCAGCGTGTTATGCCATAATGATCATACAGAAAAGGAGATGAGGAAATGAATGAGAAATATGAGACTCCGGCAATGGAAGTGGTAGTGTTTGAAAACGAGGACGTTATCACAACAAGCCCAAGCATTGGTGACGGCGGCATCGAAGATTGATTATAATACGGTAAAACATAGACAAAATCAAAGCAGACATCATATCAAGCGGTGTCTGCTTATCTAATAACAAGGAGCTGATATTCTGAAGGGTCTGTACAAAATAGCGGAGCATTACATAAGGATAGTTTCTCTTTACAAAGATGTACATGATTTGTGCCGTGAATATCAGACGGCGGAACATGACTATGAAATACTTGTTGAAACTGCTCCGTCCGACATCGGCTTTGAACGTGAAAGATCTGCCGCAGAGGACAAAAAAGAGGGTGTCCCTGTGCGAAACTACAGCGACAGTTACCTTGAAACTCTGGCGGTATACCGTAAAATCGCGGATAAGCTGCTTGACTATGATACCATACTTTTCCACGGCTCTGTTATCGCCGTGGACGGTATCGGCTATCTGTTCACGGCAAAAAGCGGCACGGGCAAATCCACCCACACTCGGCTGTGGCGGGAAATGCTCGGCGCGCGCGCGGTGATGATAAACGATGATAAGCCGCTGATAAATATTTCGGAACATGGCGCGGTCGTTTACGGAACGCCATGGGACGGCAAGCATCACTTAAGCACGAACATCGGCGTGCCGCTGAAATCGGTGTGTATATTGGAGCGCGCCGCAGAAAATCATATCGCCGTGATAACAAAAGCCGACGCTTACAATATGCTGGTTCAGCAGGTGAACAGACCGTCCGCGCCGCAAAAGCTGATAAAGACCTTGCAGCTTATAGACAGGCTTTCGGAAAACGTAAAGCTGTACCGTCTGGGCTGTAATATAAGTCCGCAGGCGGCGGAGATTGCATATAGGACAATGTCCGTAAAATCTTTTTAAGGCGGAATTTCGGCGAAAGGAGGTGTGTAAAATGGAGAAGTATATTGTTCCCGAAATGGAAGTTGTTGAGTTTGTTGTGGAAGATGTCATCACAACAAGTTCATGTGCTGACATAATAATTGATGGCGACGAAGACTAATAGCTTGACACAATTATAACAAGGCAGGCGGTATTTCAGATATGCGGCTTTGCCGTTTTGCAATAGAATTTTAGCGAAAGGAGGTATATGAAATGGAGAAGTATATTGCTCCCGAAATGGAGATTGTTGAGTTTGAAACGGAAGATGTTATTACTACAAGTAGTTGTCCGTTCAATAACATTGGCGGGGGTGATGAAGGACGTGGTGATTAAGGCATTGACCTGAAGTAATTTACGGGCGGGCGGTTTCGGCTGCCTGCCATTGCCCTCTATTGGTATTTCAGATATGCGGTTTTGGCTGCTTATACGGCTATGAATAAATGAAACAGAGGTGAGAACTATGCAGACTATACTGCCGCCCTCCGAAAATACATTGAAGATTCTCGGAAAGCCAAAGGCTTCGGAAAACGGCTATCGGCTGATGAAATATGTGCTGACAAAGCCCTGTGATGACGGGGTGCTTTTATTTCATGTGCTGACACGTGAAATGCTTCTGCTGACTGACGAGGAATACACATCATCGGATAAGCTGCAGGAGCTGCGTGACAAGTGGTTTATGGTGCCGCAGCTGCTTGTGGATAAAAAGTACGCAGATCAGGTGCGCTTTATCCGCAAAACAGTACATAAAAAGCCGGAGCATACCACAGGCTACACCATTTTTACCACCACCGACTGCAACGCGCGGTGCTTCTACTGCTATGAAATGGGTCGCTCACGCATACCAATGAGTGTGGAAACGGCGCATAAGGCGGCGGACTATATAGCAAGGCACTGCGGCGGCGAAAAGGTCAAGCTAAGCTGGTTCGGCGGCGAGCCGCTGTTCAACAGGCAGGTCATAGACGTTATTTGCGGCGATCTGTCGGAGCGCGGTATAGAGTACCGCTCAAATATGATCTCTAATGCATATTTGTTTGACGAAGAAACAGTAAATCGTGCGGTAAACCTCTGGAAGCTCAACTGGGTGCAGATAACCCTTGACGGCACGGAGGAGGTTTACAACCGCAGCAAGGCGTTCATCTACAAGGACGGGCAGAGCCCTTATCGGATAGTTATGACGAATATCGGCAGGCTGCTTGACGCGGGCGTTCGGGTTCATATACGCATGAATATGGACGAGCACAATGCCGAAAATCTGCTTGAACTGGCAGACGAGCTGCATAAGCGCTTTGCCGACAAAAAGGGATTGTACGCATACAGCCATGTACTGTTTGAATTTTCGGGCAGCAAGGAGCGCGTCCGTGCCGACGAGGAGCGCCGCAGGATATATGAAAAGCAGCGTCGGCTTTCGGAGCGGCTTGACAGCTATGGTCTGAAAATACACAGAGGTCTTAAAAAGGTCATGCCTGTGAATATGTGCATGGCGGACAGCGGAAATTCGCTGACTATACTGCCAAACGGCGAACTGGGACTCTGCGAGCAT
>JBJEQM010000064.1:0-2659 GCA_051881755.1 Oscillospiraceae bacterium | reverse complement strand
CTCTCCATGCTTACTCCTCCAAAATTGTTTTATACTAAACACCATTTAAAATATGAAAAAAATCAAGCCGATAATCTTGCATATATTGGATTTCGGCGCAGATTTTTTTCCGTTTTTTATTGGTGTTTAGTATTAATCCTAACTCATAAATATGATTTTCATATCCTAAAACATACCGCCCTGTACCATTGGAACAGAGCGGCAATATTATACAAAATAAGTTTCCGTCAGCACCGAAACGCTGCCGTCAATATCCGCAAGGTCGATAAGGTACATATTTTTCTTGATACCGTCCACTTTGCGGTTGAGCACCTCCGTTACGGGGAATATAACGACGGAATCATCGTCGTCCCTGCCGCGGTAGGTGGTGAAATCGTTGAATTTGAATATGATATTGATGACGGAGCCGTCTATCTTGCTCTTGATATAGAAGTTGGAAACAGGCTCCATATTTAGGTCAAGGGACGTGTTGGACAGCGAATTTGTCACCTTTTCGGGTGTCATAAAATAATACTTTTCACGGTTCAGCTGACGGCGCAGGCTGGACGCGAAGCAGCCGCAGAACAGCTTATCAATGGGGAAAAGCATTGCATACGCCACCTTGCCGCCTGCAAAAAACGTGGTAGTGCCGCGGTTGAGCAGGAACAGCCTGCACCATTTCATGGCGTTGAAATACTTGCTCATGCTTCTGTCCTCGACGCTGGCTTTGAAATCACGGAATATATTCGGGGAGAAATCTACGCCGTCCAGTGAGGTCAGCAGCATACTTATCCTTTTTTTGTTAAGAGTATTGGTGGAAAGCTTATACAGCTTCGACAATGTGGTTTTCAGCAGACGGTTTTCCGCGCGGTTGATGCTGAACACATCATACTCCACAAAAAATTTCTCCTTATGAGCGAAATTCTTCTTTGCGTGCTCGGAGTAAATGGTCTTGCCCTTAACGAACATCTCGTTTCCGCGGTAGGGTACATAGGTCTGCTTCAAGCCGTTGCGCACTACGTTGAGCACCTCGTCGGTGAACATTCTTACGCAAATCTCGAATATATTCAGCTGCTCCTTTTTAAAGTACAGCTCGTCCACGTGTCTGACGGGAATTTCCACCATTGAATCCAGCATATAAAGCAGAGTTTTCTTGGACTCCACGGCATTTTCGTCGCGGTCAAGACATATCTGCGGCATAAGCTCGATCTGGGTGCCGTCCTTCAGCGTGATAATGCCCGCATAACGGGCAGGCTTCAGCGCAATACTGCCGTCCTCCAGAACGATCTCCCTCATAACGGGGAACTGGTTGCTCTCGGTAAAGTCCTGCAGACGTTCAAAATTAAGGTCGTTCAGCGGTATAACGTGAGGGTCGTCGGACTGTGTACCCTTTATAAAGCAATCTGCGTCGGTTATAACAAAGCGTTTGAGTTTTTTCATATCAGCACCGTCGCTTTAAATTTTAAGGTACGCATTTACATTTCCGAAAGCGGCGTTGTTTATGGTATATACCTCGTCGTTTTCAAGATACAGCTCCGCCTTTGCGCCGAATATCTGAGCGTAGTCCACCGCCGTGGCGCGGACAAACTGCTCGTTCTCCTCCTTATTGGCGTCGCCGAGAACAAGGCGTATCTTCTCGTAATCGTCGTAGAAATACTCCTGTAAAAGCGGAACGATGGCGTTCTTAAAGATATGCGCCAGCACCGCAAGGGTGGGTCTGGAGCGCAGAGCCATAAAGTAGGCGTGACCGATGGTGTGGTCTCTGTCCAGAAGTATCTCGATACGCTTGTTTATCTTTATCATAAGCTGGCGGACGTCGATACCCTCTACCACAACTCCTGCCAGCAGGTCGGGATTAGGCATCATCTCCACAAAGTCGAAACGACGTCTCAGCGCGGAGTCCAGCATGGCGATGGAACGGTCGGCGGTGTTCATGGTACCCAGTATGTATACATTGTCGGGCACGCCGAAAGCCTCCTGCGAGTATGCCAGCTTAACGGTAGCTTCCTCCGCCTGACCTATTCGCTTTGTAGGCTCGATAATGGTGATCATTTCACCGAATATCTTGGAGACGTTGCCTCGGTTTATCTCGTCTATGATGAAAACATATTTCTCGCCGGGATTTTTCGACGCCTCGTCGCAGAAGCGCTTGAAAACGCCCTGACTTACGCGGTAGATCATTTCCTCCTTACGGGAACGCTCGCCCTTTTCGTTCATTACCTGAATAAATACAGGCTTGATACCTTCAACAAATTCCTCGTATCCGAACGACTGGTGAAAAGTAGTAAATTCAATCTGTCCGTAAAGCGTTTTAAGCGCGTGATATTTCTCCAGAAGATCGTTATAATCGTCCTTCATGACCTCACGGATAGGTCTGCCGTAAATAATAGACATTGCGTAAGCAACGGTATTGTAAGTTTTACCTGTGCCCGGCGGACCGTACAGAATAATATTTGACCCCATTCTTCCTTGACCATCCTTTCAAAGCTGCGCACGCGGCTCGTGCTTTTCCGCAGTACGCTCCCGTACAATAAAATATGATTAATATTAAAATGACGGCAATATATAAAACACATTTATATTATTTTAACACATATTTTACCCGATTTCAAGTGCATTTTTGTACAAAAAATATATTCTTATAAAAGTGCCAAATAACAGGCGAAGAAATGTACTATTT
>JBJEQM010000063.1:0-10536 GCA_051881755.1 Oscillospiraceae bacterium | reverse complement strand
CTGAACAGCAACAATACGGATACAAAAAGCTCGGCTCAGGCACGCACGGCAGTAATACTAAACACCAATAAAAAACGGGAAAAAATCTGCGCCGAAATCCAATATATGCAAGATTGTCGGCTTGATTTTTTCCATATTTTAAATGGTGTTTAGTATAAACTTAAATTGGAGGGAATATTATGAATGAAAAAATAAACGGACTATGGGTACTGCGCTCGGCGGAGCCTCTGCCGAATGAACTGGAAAAAATGAAAAAGATCTATATTATAATTATTATCGGCTGCGTTATAGGGCTTCTGTTTTCCCAGACCATTCTGACCATCTCGGGCATGGCGCTGATGCTGTTTTTTATGTTCGACTATATGTGGACGTATGCCAAGCTGGCTTCCCTAAGGCAGCAGGATTTTAAGTTTGCGGCGGGTATCACCTATGATGATATATTTGAAAAATTACATCCTGCGCTCATATCAAAATACGGTCCGAGTATGCAGATAGAACGCTGTATGGTTGGTTCGGAAAACATTGTCAACGTTACATACGACAACATCATTTATCAGATATTTTTGTATAACAACTCGATTTTCAGGATAAGGTGGGGAAAATCCCTTGGCAGAGCCATGGCGCCCTCTTCCCATTACAAGGATTACAAAAAGGCTATCATCGGAATGGGCATTATCGGGTATGAATTGCAGAGTATTTTTAATATAAACAGATAGCACGAAAAAGGCTGTATCGTAAGTTCAATTACGATACAGCCTTTTATTATTCGCTGAAAATTTGTACCCAATAGTTTTTGTAGTCTGATTTTGCGGCGTAGGCGTGGGCGGCGCCAAGGTATTTATAATTGGGGTTGAGTATATTTTCACGGTGTAACTGAGACGCCATCCACTGCGCAACGGTATCTTCCGCACTGCTGTAGCCTGCGGCTATATTTTCGCCCACAAACTTATTTTCATATGCCGTACCTTTGAAAAGTGAGAAGCAATCCGTGCCGTCGGGACGCTCGTGGCTGAAAAGTCCCGTTATTTCCTCGGCGCGTGTATCGGCGACAGAGCACAGGTATTCGTTGAGCTTCAGCGGAGCGACTCCTGCTTTTTCACGCTCGATATTAACATAATAAAGCACCTGTTCGGCATCGCTCGTTTTATCCGTGATATTGCTTTCGGCGGCGGTTTCCTCTGTATTGATCGACGCGGCGCCGTTTTTCACTGTGACTTTTATCGACTTTGCTATGCTTTTATCATCGCTCATGTAAAGTGTTACCGTAATGGTGCCCTCTTTGACCGGAGTTATTTCCAGCGGCAGAATGTCTCCCTGCCATGCTTTCATCTTTACCGTGGCTACCTTTTGGTTGGAATTTTTCAGTCCCACGCTCTTGCTGCCCTTTACTGTGGCGTTTATCACCGATTTTTCCGATAAGGGTACAGTATAGCTGCTTTGCTCGAATTTTACGGTGCCCGGAATTACCTTGACCTTGCATTTCAGCGTGGTACTGCCTACCTTGGCGGAGATGGTCGCGGTGCCGTAGGAGCGCGTCAGCACCTTGCCCGCTGTCGTAACACCTGCAATGTCGGGATCCGAGCTTGACCATTTAACGGTCGTGCCCTTTGGCACATTGCTGACTTTCAGGCTGTAATTAACGCCGCAGACTATCGTAAGTGTGGTCTTGCTCAGGGTCGGCTTTGCACTCTCGGCTGCCGATGTGCAGACGGCAAGTGTAAATATCATGGTGAGCAGCGCGCATATTATCGATAAAAATTTTTTCATATACATCGGTTTTTCCGAATTATCACGACGGAAAAACCTCCCCCCCTTTCACATTTCAGACGGATTTTGATTATCACCTAAGATAAATTGGTTCCTTAAATATTATATCACGATGTCAAAAACAAGTCAATAAATAATATTAAGTTTGTGCAAATATACCATAACAGTGCAGCAATATTAACAATTATTTGCAACTGCGCATATACGGCGAAAGGGCGTTCAACCATACATTGAACGCCCTCCCGTCGGAAATTAAGGAAGTTTATGAAAAAGAAATAGGAATTATCATTGGTAATTTGTTGTCTTTTACTATTATTTATTATAGCGTTGTTAATAAAATTTGTCAAGAACTTTGACGAGTTTTTATAGGCTTGCACCAAATTATCTTTGATTTTTATACATCATGCACAATAGTTTTTATATATTTGTGCGAAGTTAAGTTTATTAAGCACAAAATACGGCATTTTTTGCGCCCGTATACTCAAAAGGTGAGTATACGGGCGCGATCTTATGAGGGCGTTTGTTGAAAATATACAGCGGGCGCTCTTTTGCATTGTGCATAAGGCAATAAAATCATGCGATTGTTTGTTACTATGCCTATGTGTTACTATTATGTCAGCAGGAAGAACGGCGGGCAACACGCTGCGTTTCACATGGAAAGGAGATTTGCAACATTATGAAAAAGAGATCTGGTCCGTTTTTCAGGAGCGCGGCTGCGTTAAGGCAGGCTGCCGAGGGCTACTTCCGCTCGCTGGAGGGCGTTCAGGCGCTGGACGATGAGGGTGAGCCGCTTTACGACAGAAGCGGCGCGGCGGTCATGGCGGTGGCGGAACGTCCGCCTACGGTCAGCGGGCTGGCACTGGCGCTGGGTTTTCCCTCGCGGCGCGAGCTGCTTGATTACAAGGACGGCGGCGTTTACGGGGATATTATACAGAACGCCCTGTCGCGTATCGAGCAGTATGCCGAGGAAAGGCTCTTCGACAAGGGGCAATACTCGGGGGCGAAGTTCTTCCTTGCCAACAATTTTCCACGGTGGAGCGACAAGCAGGACAGTACTATGGACGATACTATGGACAAGCTTGATATGGTGCTGAAAAGCCTGTCCGCCTCCATGGGCAGCGGGGGGTGATATGGGATATTTACGGAAAAGCAGCGGTACGTCTGGGAGCGGACGGTCAACGAGCGGCATCGGTGGAACATCTCCGTGGGGGCGACACGTTCGGGCAAGACCTATCTTGACTACTACCGCATACCCTACCGCATACGCAGCGCGCCCGAGGGGCTTATCGTGCTGCTGGGCAACACTCAGACCACCTTGGAGCGCAACATACTGGAGCCTATGCGGAATATATGGGGCGGCGGCTTGGTGGGCAATCTCGGCAGCACGGGCAAGGTGGAGCTGTTCGGGCGGAGCTGCTATGCGCTGGGTGCGGACAAGTCCAATCAGGCGGAAAAGCTACAGGGCGCGGGTCTTGCCTACTGCTACGGGGACGAAATAACCACATGGGCGGAGCCTGTGTTCCAGATGCTGAAATCCCGATTGGACAAGGAGGGTGCCTGCTTCGACGGCACCTGCAATCCCGATGTACCGAGCCATTGGTTCAACCGCTTTTTGCAGAGCGACGCGGATATTTTTCAAGAGCGCTTCACCATTGACGACAACAGCTTTCTCTCCGACAGCTTCAAGGAAGCGCTGAAAAAGGAGTATGCGGGTACGGTATACTATGACCGCTTTATACTGGGGCTTTGGAAAGCGGCGAGCGGCATAATTTACCGCAGCTTTGCGGACTCTCCCGAAAAGTACATCCTTGATGAGCCGCCCAAGGACATTATATATTGTACTGCGGGGTTGGATTTCGGGGGGAATGGGTCGGCGCACGCGCTCAATCTGACGGGGTATACGAAAAATTTAGGGCGTGCGGTAACGCTGGGTGAGTGGTACTCCAAAGCCGAGCTTACGCCTGCGGAGCTGGAGGATAAGGTATGCGATATGCTGGAAGAGTGGCTGGCTAAGTATCGCGTGACCGACCTTTACTGCGACAGCGCGGAGCAGGTGCTCATTCGCGGCATAAAGCGCGCGGCGGAGCGGAGGCGTATTCCCGTTGCCATACACAATGCGCGCAAGGGCGTGATCAAGGACAGGATACGCTTTTACAGCAGGCTTTTCGGTGCGGAGAGGTACTTTATAATGCGGGGCTGTGAGCACACTATACAGGCTTTTTCAGAGGCGGTATGGGGTGATGACGGGGAACGTCTTGATGATGGCTCATGCAACATTGACAGCTTAGACGCGCAGGAATACTCCACCGAGTTCATTATGAACAGCATGATCGACAGTTGACAGAGAAAAATGATTGCAGGGGCGGATTCCATATCCGCCCGCGAAAGGAGTGATAATTTGAACATTTGCGAGGATTTCAAGGGGGCATTTCCCGAGGCACAGGCTCCTGCGCTGAATGGGTATTATGCTGCGGCAGACCGCTTTGCAAAGATATACGCGGGTGAGCCGCCCTGGAGGTTTGTGAAAAAGAACGGTCTATACCGAGGCGGCAGCAGGAAAATGAGCCTGCTCAATGCGGCAAAGGTGCTTTGCGACAGATTTGCGTTCTTCACCTTTGCCGAGCAGCCCGAGCTTGTTTTCTCCGACAGTGAAGCGGAAAAATATGTACGCGGCGTTCTGGACAGGACGGGGCTTTTAAACAGAATGACCGAGTATCTTTCCCGCGCGTATGCTATGGGCGGCTGCGTGTTCCGTCCGTACATTGACGGCGGAAAGATAGGCATTGACTGCGTTTACGGCGGCGGCTTCCTGCCTTTGGACATGAGCGCGGACAGGATAAACGGGGGCTGCTTCCGCAGTGTAAAATACAGCGGAGGCAATGTATACACGCTGTTTGAGCGGCACGCTCTTGACGGCGGCACGCCTGTGGTATCGTACAGGCTGTTCCGCGGAAAGGACGGGTATTCTCTCGGCGCGGAGATACCCGTGGGGGAAATATATCCCCTGCCCGAGGGAGATGTGCGGTTTGACGGCATCGGCGGCGCGCCTTTATTCTCCTGCTTCCGCACGGCGTTTGCAAACAACATCTTCCCCGATGTGCCGCTGGGCATTTCGGTTTTCGCCAATGCGGAGGACACGCTGAAAGCCATTGATGTGGCGTTTGACAGCTTTTCGCGCGAGTTTATCCTTGGTCGCAAGCGCATTATCGTGCCGTCCTCATGTGTGCAGACGGTGGTGGACATTGCCACGGGCGAGCAGCGGCAGTATTTTGACGCGGACGATGAGGCTTACGTTGCGCTGAAATGCGACGAGGAGCGCGACCTGAAAATAACCGACAACACGGTGGAGCTGCGTGTGGACGAGCATATCAAAGCCATAAACGCTCTGCTTAATCTGCTGTGCTTTCAGGTGGGGCTTGCTCCCGGTACGTTCTCCTTTGAGGCGGAAAACGGCGTCAAGACCGCGACAGAGATAATATCCCGCGACAGCAAGACGGCGGCGACCGTCCGCGCCAATCAGCATAATCTCGGCGACGCTCTCTCGGCGCTTTGCAGGAATATTGCGCGGCTGGGCGTATATCTTGGCGAGCTTGACAATGCGGACTTCGACATATCCGTTAAGTGGCGCGACGGTATCATCACCGATGAGAACACGCTCATTGACAATGATATACGTCTTGTAAACAGCGGGCTGCTTTCCAAGGTCTCCGCCATAATGGAGATAAGGAAATGCAGCTATGAGGCGGCTTTGCAGGAGCTGGAGCGCATTAATGATACGATATAAGTTTCCTAAAGGAAATTTATACGCCGAAAGGAGGTGAAAATTATATGGACGAGATAATTACAGAGACAGAGCAGGCAGAGGAAGTGTCCGAGGAGGTCTCGGCGGAGGAGCAGCTTTCCGAGGCTGTACGCCGTGCGGATATGCTTGAGGCGCAGCTGAAATGCTCCCGTCTGGGCGTGCCCGAGGAGCTTTCCGCCGACGTTATCCACCTTGCGGAGAAGTGCGGCGGAATTGAGGCTGTGTTGGAAAAATATCCGTTTTTCTGCGGGGCGGCGGAAAAGTCCCGCAATATCACTACGGGCGTTCATCTTGACATTGGCGCACATGATGAGCCAAGCGGCGTTGAAGCCGCATTCAGACGGGCAAATCCAAATGTAAAATTTTAATTTATGGAGGTATTTATTATGGCACATACTTTACAGGAACGTTATTCAAACCTTGTGGACGCTAAGCTGAGAAGCACTTTGGTGACACAGGACAACTACATTTTCAACACAAATCATGAGGGCTCTCCCGCTTCGGGCGCGGTGAAAATTCCCGTGCGCGATACCGAGGTGGAGGTCAAGGCTTACGACAAGGCAAGCGGCGCGGCACTTTCCAACGGTGCGACCACATACCTTACCATGCTTATGAGCAACGACGAAGCTGTCAACGAGCTTATTGACGGCTACGACGCGGCGGCTCTCCCCGATGATGTTGTGGCGGAGAGACTTGCTTCGGCAGGCTACACACTCGGTCTTTCCATGGATAAGAAGTCCATCGCGGCTCTGGAGACAACCGAGGGCGTGACGGTATCCACCGTAAAAACGGCTTCAACTTCCGACAACGCATACAGCTATGTTGCAAAGGCACGCACCGCTCTTTCCAGAATGGGCGTGCCTGCGGCGGACAGATGGCTCATCGCCTCTCCCGAATTTATGGAAGCTATCATGCAGGACGAAAAGTTTATCCGTCAGGGCGACCTTTCACAGGAGCTTGTGGAGGCAGGCGCTGTAGGCAGGATAGCGGGCTTCAATGTATTCGAGTCAAGCAATCTCATGTACAAGGACGCTTCCTTTGTAAGCGGCAAGACAACCACCACCGAGTTTATCTGCGGTCACCCCAACTGGTGTCACCGCGTGCAGGCGTGGGCTGTGCCCGTGGGCGTAAATCCTATCGCGGACGGCGTTCACATCGGCGCGGCTGCCGTGCAGGGCAGAAAGGTATACAATGTAATGGTATCTAAGCCCGAAACGGTTTATGTCAAGCGCATTGAAGAGTGAGTGGTAGGGGCGGATTCCATATCCGCCCGCAATAGTGAATAGTTTTTGGGGCGGTGGGTGGGATATTCAATGTTTTGTATATAGGGGGTACAAAATGGCGTTTATTACGGAGGAATATTATATAAACGAATACGGCGCGGAGCCGTCGGAGGAGAATATCGGGGCGCTTTTGGAGAGAGCCTGCGACATTGTTGATATGCTCTCGGGAGGCAGGATAAGCCGTGAGGGTGATACTGCGGACAAATATACAAAGGGGCGTATTATGCTTGCGGCTGCGGCGGAGGCGGATTACCTTGACAGAAACGGCGGTCTTGCCACACTTGACAGCTCCGCGCCCGTACAGATAACGCTGGGCAAGTTCAGCTACATGAACGGCTCGGGTACAAGCGAGCGGCGAAGCTTTCCCGTTTCGCCCCTTGCGGTATCATATCTGCAGAGCGTGGGATTTATGGCGCGGCATATCAGTGTTGGCTGAGGAGGTACAAAATGAGGTCGATTTCAAGAGAGCTGCTCATTCACTCGGCGGAGGTGCGCACGCCATTGTCCGAGAACAGCTTCGGCAACGTTATTTTTTCTGAGGAGACGCAGCTGAAATATGTCCGCATTGATTCCATGCGCGCTTTCGGTTACGAGGGCATGAGAAAGCTTAACAAGCGCTCTGCCGTGCTTATTTACGACTGCCGCAACAGTATGCCGAGGGGTTTTGAGTTTTCTCTCGGGCAGAGGGTATATTTCGGCGGCGCGGAATACACGGTCGCTTCCGTTGAGAGATTTTACGAGAAAAGGCTGCTTCATCATATTGAAGTGGGACTTATTTAGGGGGCGGTCATATGGTAGAAAAGATCATTAATAAGCTGGCGGACATTGTCGGCTTACAGACGGCTTTGCGGCTCAACGAGGACTGCGGTTTTTCCGCTTACGCTTCATCCTGCGAGGAAACAGAGAAATTCCTTGACGGCGGCGCTCCGGTGCGGCTTACCGTAACCTTGCGCGGCAGAGGCAAGTCGCCGTCGGTTATATTTGCTGCGTTGGAGAGCGCCTGCGCTGCTGTGGGAAATGTGGTACACACGGACATTGACGGCGAGTCGGTAACTTTCGCGGTGCAGTCTCCCCCAAGCTTTGACAGCTTTGGCGAAACCGGTGACTACTCCGCGTCCTGCAAAATTACGGCGGAGTATATTGCGGAGTACGATACTGTCGGGGGCAGGGTTTGGTTTGAATGCGGCGACGGAAGTATCATTGATATGTGGCGCGGAAATATTCGGGCGGTGAAAATATACGGCGCCATGCCCATATCGGATATTGCGGCGGCGGAGAACAGCTTTGGCGACGGCGGCGTTTTCTGCGGTGAACGCGCGGCGGTGCGGACGCTGCGTCTTGTTGTACGTCTTTGCGGCGAGCAGGTCTCGGCGCGAAAGAAGCTCTGCGGCATCTTCCGCGGCGACGGTATACTGCATTTCTCCGACGGCGATATACAGCGAAAAATATCCTGCCGCCATGTGAAAACGGAATACGGCATATCCAATATTTCCGACAATGCGGAGGTCACGTTTTTATGCGCGGAGCCGTTTTTCTGCGATGAAAACGCCGTGACGGCGGCTGCCGGCGGTATTGTCTGCTTATGGGAATTTCCGTGGGAGCTTCCCGAGACGGAGGAGTTTGAATTTTCGGCGGTAAATGAGTCGCCCTGTGCGGTCATTATGAATACGGGAGATGTCCCCTGCGGCTTCACGGCGGTTATAAATGTACAGCGTGATATTAACGGTATAAAAATTGAAGAGCCCGTTTCGGGAAAGTTTATATCGGTGAAAATGGATATACTGTCGGGCAGCAGGGTATATGTTGATACCCGTGACGGCAGGAAATCCGTTATACTGTATCAGACCTCGGAAAATATACCGCTGGACATTACCTCGGCTGTGGAATACGGCTCGGAATTTTTCTCTCTGCCGTGCGGCATGAACAGGGTATATTTTTACGATTCGGACGGCGGCAGCGTTAGCGCGGAGATATCCTGCCGAGGACTTTACGGGGGTATATGATGGAGATATATTTTTACGGCGGCGGCTTGAAGCTGCTGGGCTTTACAGACTGTGTAATTTCCGCTTCCTGTGTAAAAAAGCTTTACGGCGGCGCGGAGTTTGAGATAATACTGCCGCTGACAGTAAAAAATCTTGCCTTTGCCGTCAAGGAAAATATCGCGGAGCTGCGTGGCGGATTCTGCGGCATCATCACAAAGATAAGCGAGGAAGCGGATAAGGGCAGGATAAAGATAGGCGGACTTTCCTTTGACGGCTTCCTTGCTCGGCGCGTTCTGGCGGAGGGCGGCAGCGGCGACAGCTTTTTTACGCTGCTGGACAAAAATGCGGGTGCGGCTTCGGTTTATCCTCACCGCCGCTTCGGGAACACGGTCTTTGACAAGTCCTGCGACTGCACGGACGTTTACAATGATATACTGAAATTCCGCAGTCTCAGCTTCTGCGCGGCATATATCGGCAAACGGTGCGGCATTGCTGTGGACTCGGAGCTTGTTCACGGCGGCGAGCGGTATATCCGCATTTTCGGGCGCTATATCGCGGACAGATCCGTATCGCAGGATACAAACACGCCTGTAATATTATCCGACAGGCTTGATAATATCCTAAACGGCAGCGTTGATTTTTCGGGCAGCGGAAAAAACGGTGCGGCAATATATTCGGAGGGCAAGTTTGACGAGAAAAGGCTCATTGATATAAAGTCTTATGTGGGCTGTCTTTCGCCATTCGGCAAGTACGGCTACGGGCTGAACGAAAGCGCAGTCAAGATGGAGGCGCAGACAAAATATGAACAGCGCGGCTCTGCCGATGAGGGCACTGTTACATTCTGGCAGGTGCTTGATACCGATTCTATGGCGGCTTCGGCGGGAGTTATGGCGGCGGCGCTTTGTACGGCGGACGAGTACCGCATCGAGCCGGAGCTGCGCAGCGGATTTTCCGCCGAATTTGATGTGGGTGATATTGTCACGGCGGACATCGGCGCTCTCGGCACGGCGGATAATTTTCAGGTAACGAAGATACGCCGTTCTTTCGGGCAGGGCGGCAGGGTTTCCGTTATATTGAGCAGAGATTACGCGAACTATTAACAGGAGGTCTTTATGAACAAATACGGATTTTTTTCAAGTCTTAACGGCGACAGAAAATACTCGGCGGAGGATTTCTGCGGATATTTCAAGGATATTTTCACCGACGGCGTGCTGGGTGACAGCGCGGCAAACCTGAGGGTCTCCGCTTCGGGGGGAATGAGTATATCTGTGGCGGCGGGAACGGCGTACATTCAGGGGCATTTTTACCGTCCCGACGCGGCGGAAAGGCTGACGCTTTCTCCAAGCAGCACATCTTACGGCAGAAAGGACAGAGTAGTCATACGTCTGGACATGGCACAGCGCAGCATATATCCTGCCCTTATCACGGGCACGCCTGCGGCTTCCCCTGCCGCACCCGATATTGTGCGTGACGGCAGCTATTACGATATTGGCATAGCGATCGTTTACATTGCTGCAAATGCGGCGGCGGTCACGGCGGCGGACATTACCGACACGCGGTTTGACAATGCGGTCTGCGGCATTGTAACGGGCGCCATTGACACCATTGATACTGCGGAGCTTTTTAAGCAGTATGAAGCCCGCTGGAATATGCTCATGGCAGGCTTTTCGGGTGATGAAGCGGAAATTATCGCGGCGTTCAA
>JBJEQM010000062.1:0-2676 GCA_051881755.1 Oscillospiraceae bacterium | reverse complement strand
CCCCCGTTATACGCGGACGTAAGGGCGAGCACGTCAAGGAGCTGGAGCGTGCGCGCAAATCGGGCTATGTCAGAGTGCGTATCGACGGCATTATATACGACCTTTCCGAGGAAATTTCCCTTGAAAAAAACAAGAAGCACAATATAGAAATAGTAGTCGACCGTCTTGTTATCAAGGAGGGTGTTGCGTCCCGTCTGACGGACAGCATTGAAACGGTCTCCTCCATTTCGGGCGGGCTTATCATCGTGGACGTTATCGGCGGCAAGGAGCTGCTTTTCTCCCAGAACTACGCCTGTCCCGAGCACAATATATCCATCGAGGAGCTTTCGCCGAGAATGTTCTCGTTCAACAATCCATTCGGCGCCTGCGAAAAGTGCACGGGTCTCGGTATGTTCCGCAAAATAGACCCCGACCTGGTTATACCCAACAAGGACTTATCCATTCGTCAGGGCGCTATCAAGGCTACGGGCTGGAATACATTGGACGAAAATTCCATTGCCATGATGTATTTCAAGGGTATTGCGCAGTTTTACAATATATCCCTTGATACTCCCGTAAAAGACCTGCCGCAGGAAGTGGTGGACGTTTTTCTCTACGGCACGGGGGACAAAAAGCTGAAACTTCACCGCGCTTCGGAGTACGGCGGCGGTGTATATTATCAGCCCTTTGAGGGCATTATCCGCAACATGGAGCGGCGCTACCGTGACACAAGCTCCGAGTACAGCCGCGACGAGATAGAGCAGTGTATGTCGGACGAGCTTTGTCCCGACTGCCACGGTCAGCGCCTTAAAAAGGAGAGCCTTGCGGTGACGGTGGGCGGCAAAAATATATCCGAACTGACGGATATGTCGGTGACGGAGTGCATTGACTTTTTCAAGGGTCTTGAGCTTACACAGCGCGAAAAATTCATTGCGGAGCGCATTATAAAGGAGATAAACAGCCGTCTGGGATTTTTGCAGAGCGTGGGCTTGGAGTACCTTACCCTGTCGCGGTCGGCGGGAACGCTCAGCGGCGGCGAAAGCCAGCGCATACGTCTGGCGACGCAGATAGGCTCGGCGCTCGTGGGCGTGCTGTATATACTGGACGAGCCGTCCATCGGTCTGCACCAGCGCGACAACGACAAGCTTATCGGCACTTTGCGCCGCCTGCGTGACCTTGGCAACACCCTTATCGTTGTAGAGCATGACGAGGATACCATGCGCGCGGCAGATTTTATCGTGGACGTGGGTCCTTATGCAGGCGTTCACGGCGGCGAGATAGTTGCCTCGGGCAGTCTGGAGGACATTATGTCCTGTGAGCGCTCCATTACGGGACAGTATCTCAGCGGCAAGCGGAAAATACCCGTCCCCGAAGTGCGCCGCAAGGGCAACGGAAGCAGTATAAAGGTCATCGGTGCGCGGGAAAACAATCTGAAAAATATCGATGTGGAGATACCGCTGGGCGTATTCGCCTGCGTGACGGGAGTTTCCGGCTCGGGCAAGTCGTCGCTGGTCAACGAGATAATATACAAATATCTTGCGGGCAAACTCAACCGCGCCAAGATACGTCCGGGCAAATTCACCGCTTTTGAGGGAGTAGAAAATCTCGATAAGGTCATCGCCATTGACCAGTCACCCATCGGCAGGACGCCCCGCTCAAATCCCGCCACATACACGGGGCTTTTCACCGATATCCGCGAGATATTCGCCTCCACCAACGAAGCCAAAATGAAGGGCTACGGCTCAGGACGGTTCTCATTCAACATCAAGGGCGGCCGCTGTGAAGCCTGCGAGGGCGATGGCATTATAAAGATAGAAATGCACTTCCTGCCCGACGTTTATGTGCCCTGCGAGGTCTGCAAGGGTCAGCGCTACAACCGCGAGACGCTGGATATACACTACAAGGGCAAGTCCATTTACGACGTACTGGAAATGACGGTGGACGAGGGTGTGGAGTTCTTCGCAAATCAGACCAAGCTTGCACGGAAGCTGCAAACCTTGCAGGACGTTGGTCTTGGCTACATCAAGATAGGTCAGCCTGCCACTACTCTTTCGGGCGGCGAGGCGCAGCGCGTCAAGCTGGCGACGGAGCTTTCCAAGCGCTCCACGGGCAGGACGATATACATTCTGGACGAGCCTACCACGGGTCTGCACACGGCGGACGTTCACAAGCTCATTGAGGTACTGCAAAAGCTTGTTGACGGCGGAAACACCGTCCTTGTTATCGAGCATAATCTGGATGTCATCAAGTCCGCGGACTATATTGCAGACCTCGGTCCCGAGGGCGGCACAAACGGCGGTACGCTGGTAAAGTGCGGCACGCCCGAGGAGATCGCGGAGTGTGCGGAGTCATACACGGGACAGTATCTCAAAAAGATACTGTAAAGCATCGGAGACATTTCCGCAGACATTAAACAGACGATAAATAATATTCAATTGACAATAAACAGCGTTCTGTACCGATAATACTAATAACCAATAAAACTGTAGACAAAGGCGGCAGATAGAACACAGCCAATCAAGGAAAGCGACCGCAGGCGAGCTGTCGCCCGGCAAGGGAGCTTGACGCTGAGTGGCTGGGTTATAGCTGTCGGATTTGTCCACAGGTTGATTAGAGATTAGTATTAAGCACAGAACGCTGTTTTAATGAAGATATTCCGTCGGCACGGATTTTGTAAGCCACACGCCGTTTTCCGAA
>JBJEQM010000061.1:0-2678 GCA_051881755.1 Oscillospiraceae bacterium | reverse complement strand
TGGAGGCTGTCATGGGCGCTGTGAAAAAAAGCTTTGACATTTCAAAAATTCGTGAATATACTGTAGAAGCGGGACGTTCCGATACCATAACGGCAAAAAAACTTGAAGTTATCAAGAAAAACGGTGCAACGCGAATTTCCGTAAATCCCCAGACGATGAACGACAATGTACTTAAAGCCATAGGACGACGTCACACGGCACAGGACGTTATCGACGCTTATCACCTTGCGCGCAGGCTGGGCTTCGATAATATAAACATGGACACGATCGCAGGTCTGCCCACGGACACTCCCGATGGGTTCAGGCACACCATCGACACATTGTGCGGTCTTGACCCCGAAAGCATTACCATTCACACCCTGACGGTAAAGCGCTCATCTGCGCTGTTCGGGCAGGATAACATCAATGTTGACAGCCGTATCTCCGATATGGTATACTATGGGCAGAGCGCTCTCGGCAGGCACGGGTATCTCCCCTACTACCTCTACCGCCAGAAAAATACCGTGGATAATCTTGAAAATGTAGGATATGCTAAGGACGGTTTCGAGTGCCTTTATAACATATACATTATGGAGGAGGCGCAGACCATTCTTGCCGTGGGCGCGGCAGGCTCCACCAAGCTTGTAAATCCCGACACGGGCAAGATAGAGCGTCTTTTCAACTACAAATTCCCCTACGAGTACATTTCCCGTCACGAAAAAATGCTTGAAAAAAAGCAGAAAATATACACATTCTACGATAATCTTTAAGGAGGATATTATTATGGCTTACAATTTTGACAATCTCATCAGCGACGCGAAAAACGTCTGCGACAAGGCTACCGCAAAGGTAAACGAGGCTGTGGAATATTCCAAGACCCAGATAGACCGCGCCCAGCTCCGCACCAAGATAAACGAGAAGTTCACCGAGCTTGGCAAGCTCTGCTACAATATGCACGAGAGCGACGCCGACGAGACCGGCAAGATGAAGATCGTTATCAACGATATAAAAAATCTCGAAAGCAAGCTGAAAGAGGCTGACAAAGCGGTCAATGCAAAGAAGTGCAAGACCTGCAAGTTCTGTCTGACAAAGAACGACGCCGACAGCGTATATTGCACAAAATGCGGAGAAAAATTATAATTTATGAAGAAAAATGATATCTGCGAAATAACGATCACAGGTATGACGTCCGAGGGAAACGGCGTTGGCAGAGCCGACGACGGCATGGCGGTTTTTATACCGCTTACCGCCGTCGGCGATGTTATATCCTGCAAGATCGTAAAGGTCACAAAAAGCTGCGCTTTTGGTATAATCGACAAGATCATCGTCCCCTCCCCCGACAGGTGCGAGAGCAAATGCGAAGTATCCGCAAAATGCGGCGGCTGCACGTTCTGTCACATCACATATGAGGCGGAGCTGCGCATAAAGCAAGGTATCGTCCGCGATGCCTTTGAGCGATTGGGCGGTTTCAAGGATATTGACTTTGAGACAATACACGGCTGCGCTTCTCCCGAGCGCTACCGCAACAAAGCGCAGTATCCCGTGGCGGAGGGCAAGGACGGCAGGGCTGTATGCGGATTTTACGCAAGCCGCAGTCACCGCGTAATATCCTGCTCCGACTGTCTTTTGCAGCCCGAGATTTTCGGGGACATTGTACAATATATAATGGAATATGCGGAAAAGCATGATATAAAGCCGTATAATGAGGAGCGGCACAGCGGTATTCTGCGGCATATTTTCCTGCGGCGGGGCTATCACACGGGAGAAATTGCGGTATGTCTTATTGTACGCAGGGATATTCCGGACGCACTCCGTCCGCTGGCGCGGGAGCTTATGGATAAATATAATGATATAAAGTCCGTGGTGATGAACATAAATCCCGACCGCACCAATGTTATAATGGGTGGCGAGATACGTCTGCTGGGCGGCAAGGACACCATTGAGGATATCATGTGCGGCAACAGGATCGCAATTCACCCTCACTCATTCTATCAGGTGAACACGGCGCAGGCGGAGGCGCTTTACGCCAAGGCAAAGGAATACGCCGCTCTGACGGGCAGCGAGGACGTACTGGACTTATACTGCGGCTCGGGCACTATCGGTCTTTCCATGGCGGACAAGGCGGCGCACATTACGGGCGCAGAGATAGTGCCTGCTTCCGTTGAGACGGCGCGGATAAACGCGCAGGCAAACGGCATTGCAAACGCCGACTTCATCTGCGCCGACGCGGGACAGGCTGCCAAGTCCCTGTGCGACTCGGGACGGACTCCCGATATTATCGTTATCGACCCTCCGCGCAAGGGCTGCGATAATCTCACGCTGGACAGCATTATAAAAATGTCGCCCGAGCGTGTGGTCATGATATCCTGCAATCCTGCAACTGCGGCGCGTGACGCAAAATATCTCTGCGGCAGCGGGTATGCTCTGCGGCGTGCGGCGGCGTTTGACCTCTTTCCGCGGACGGGACATGTTGAATGTGCAGTGCTGATGGAGAAATGCGGTGAGCAAATATGACAAACGAAAACTGTCCATGTAAAAAGAAGAAGTGCGAACGGCACGAGAAATGCGATAAACGCAGGACGCATCATGCAAATTCAAAAAGACAAAGACCTGTTGCTTGTGAAAGAAAGAGGAAAAGTATTTTTCCGTTCTTAGACAATGAAAGGGGCGCTGCACAACGGCAGCGTTACGGGAAATAT
>JBJEQM010000060.1:0-2687 GCA_051881755.1 Oscillospiraceae bacterium | reverse complement strand
ATATTGGATTTCGGCGCAGATTTTTTCCCGTTTTTTATTGGTGTTTAGTATTAGGAACGAACCCGCAGGCAGGCTTGCCGCCTGTCAAGGGTGAGTGACGACACTATTCAAACTTTGTCCTGCCGAACTTGGCAGGATATTTTTGTGGATTGCTATAATAATAGGGGACTTTTCGTGATAAAAATAAAAAAACAGTTGCCTTTTTCAGCGGTTTGTGATATAATTATTTTATGTTTTTTTATGCGGAGTTATACTTTGCCTGTTTCGGCGGCATAATTCTCCCATTATATCAGAAAAGGACGGTCTTTTACATGAATTACGAATTTTCAAATAAGGTCACGGGACTTCAGCCCTCCGTCATCAGAGAGATACTGAAATTTACCTCCGACCCCACGGTCATTTCCTTTGCCGCGGGCAATCCCGCTCCCGAGGCTTTCCCCGTTAAGGAGATCGAGGAGATAACAAAGCGCGTACTGACGACAAACCCTATCTCCGCGCTTCAGTACAGTATAACCGAGGGTTATACTCCTCTCCGCGAGACGCTGAAAAATCGTCTGGAAAAAAGCGGCTGTTTCAATCCCGATGTGGACGACCTTATCATCACTTCGGGCGCGCAGCAGGCTAACGAGCTTTCCTGCAAGGTATTCCTCAACGAGGGCGACACTATCATCTGTGAAGCGCCTACATTTATCGGCAGTCTGAACTCATTCAAGTCCTACAACGTGGCTCTCAAGGGCGTTGAAATGGAAGAGGACGGCATGAATATCGAAAAGCTGGAAGAGGCAATAAAGACGGCTCACAATCCCAAGATAATCTATATCATACCCAATTTCCAGAATCCTACGGGTCTGTGCACGTCTCTCGAAAAGAGAAAGGCTATCTACGAGCTGGCGAAAAAGTACGGCGTGATGATACTGGAGGACAATCCCTACGGCGATATCCGCTTTGCAGGCGAGGATATCCCCTCCATCAAGTCAATGGACAAGGACGGTATCGTTATATACTCCCGTACATTCTCCAAGACGCTGGCGCCCGGTCTGCGCGTAGGCTATGTTGCCGCTCCGAAGCCCGTTATACAGAAGATAGTTGTCTGCAAGCAGGTCGCCGACGTACATACCAATATCATGGCGCAGATAATCTGCGACGAGTATCTCAAAAATTACGATATGAACGCTCATCTTGACGAAGTGCGTGCAATATACAGACACAAGTGCGGTCTTATGCTTTCCGAGATAGAGAAGAATTTCTCCAAAAAGATAACCGTTACAAAACCCGAGGGCGGTCTGTTCATATGGGCTACTCTTCCCGATGGCTGCGATATGATGACATTCTGCACAAAGGCTGTGGAAAACAAGGTGGCAGTCGTTCCCGGCACGGCGTTCCTCATCAGCGAGCAGGATAAGACCTCCTCGTTCAGACTGAATTTCTCTACCCCCACCGACGAGCAGCTGGTCAAGGGCTGTGAGATAATCGGCAGGCTTTCCAAGGAAATGTTCGACTGAGAAATTCATATGCGTTGTATAATATAAACTATTCTCGGCTCATGGAGGTATTTTTATGTCCGAAACAGAAAATAAAAAGATAATATTCAGCGGTATCCAGCCTACGGGTACTTTTACTCTGGGCAATTATATCGGCGCTGTATCGCATTGGGGAAAGCTGCAGGACGAATATAACTGCATCTATTCCATTGTGGATATGCACGCTATCACCGTTCGTCAGGACCCCGTAAAGCTTCGTCAGCACACGCTGGAGGCGTATGCGCTTATTATGGCGTGCGGCATTGACCCGCAGAAGTCCGTGGCGTTTATCCAAAGCCATGTCAAGACCCACGCGGAGCTTAACTGGATACTGGCTTGCTCCACTCAGTTCGGCGAGCTTTCCAGAATGACCCAGTTCAAGGATAAGTCCGCAAAGCACCCCGACGATGTTAACGCGGGACTTTTCACTTATCCCGTGCTTATGGCGGCGGATATCCTTGCTTACAAGGCGGATCTTGTTCCCGTTGGCATCGATCAGAAGCAGCATCTTGAGCTGGCGAGAAATGTCGCTCAGCGCTTCAACTCAAAGTACGGCGAGCTTTTCACCGTGCCCGACGCTTATATTCCCGAGGTGGGCGCAAAGGTAATGTCTTTGCAGGATCCCACAAAGAAAATGTCAAAATCCGACGAAAATCCCAACTCCTGCATCTATATACTGGACGAGCCCGACGTTATCATACGCAAGTTCAAGCGTGCTGTGACCGACAGCGATTCATGCGTCCGCTACGCCGAGGGCAAGGACGGTATCAACAATCTTATGTCCATTTACTCCGTTGTTACGGGCAAGTCCTACGAAGAGATAGAGCGCGAATTTGACGGAAAGGGCTACGGCGATTTCAAGATGGCTGTGGGCGAGGCTGTATCCGACCATCTGAAGCCTGTGCGTGAGAATTTTGCGCGATACATGGCGGATAAGGCGTACCTTAAGGAATGTTACACAAAGGGCGCAGAGACCGCGCTGAAAATATCACAGAAAACTATATCCAAGGCATACCGCAAGGTTGGCTTTGTGGACAGATAAGCTATTTTCCGGCACGGTATTTTCATATATTGTGCCGGAATTAATCTACCATAATTTTTCCGCGGAAATGCACCCGTAATATAACGTATCTTCGGGGATATTTAATATAGTATTGTTACTTTTAT
>JBJEQM010000059.1:0-2687 GCA_051881755.1 Oscillospiraceae bacterium | reverse complement strand
AAGCTTCTGCAAAGGCTGTACCTGTCCGCCGGATTTTCCCGTCTGCGTGTGCGGCAAGAAGCCGAGGGGCAGGCTCGTAAACAGAAAGCCCATCGAAGCAAGCGAAAAGGAGCTTGCGGAAAACAACAGAAGTCACAGCGCAAAGCTGCGTATTATAGAGAAACTCTGACGGTACAGATAAACAAAGACCGTCCAAAAGAAAGGAATGTAAAATGGACAAGAGCAATCTTGCTTATATATCAAGATATGAAAACGCCGCCGAAAAGCCGCGCAGACAGGAAAGCAAAAAGAATATAAGCGTGGAAAAGGCAAAGGCGGAAAACCGCGGCTCCGCGCCAAAGGTCTTTTTCATGGCAATAGCCGCCGCAGTGCTGCTGACGCTGGTGGTATACGGCAAAATGCAGAACGCGGCGATATACAATGAAATAAGCGAGCAGACGCGCTATGTTGATACTCTGCGCAGCGAAAACGTCCGTATGCAGACCGCCATCGAGAGCAAATCGGGTCTGAAAGCCGTGGAGGACTACGCCGAGAACGTGCTGGGTATGCAGAAGCTGGATAAATCTCAGATAGAATATCTCAGCTTGGAAAACGGCAACGTTGCCGAGGTGCCGGATCAGGACGATAACATTTTTGTGAAAATAAAACACGCCTTCGAGGATTTTGTGGAATATCTTCGCGGCTGATAAAATAAAATTTACAAGGGTTGTACATTATGCGGGGAAAACTGCGCCGAAAAAACGACGTCCCGCTGTACAGCCCGTATTTTGCTATTTAATATCCTTTGTATTTTTCGGAAAGGGGAACGCATTTTGTCAAACCGCCCTACATCTGTAATGAAAAGACGTCTGAATATTGCAGTGCTTGGAGTGCTGCTGGTTTTTGCAGGCTGGATAGTATATAATATGGCGAAAACGTCTATTGCGGAAAATTCCAAGTATCAGGCAATGGCAAACGAGCAGCAGTTCGGCAGCACCATAATCAAAGCCAACCGCGGCAGTATATATGACACCAACGGAAAGATACTGGCGCAGTCTGCGACGGTGTATACTATTGTTGTAAATCCATATAGGCTTGCCGAAGCCGACGATACGGAAGTGGACCCCGAGACGGGCATGACCGAGCGTCAGCGCAAGGAGGAAGCTGCGATAAAGATACTCACCGAGGAGCTTGACAACGTCACCGCGGAGAGCCTCAAGGAGAAGTTTGCAAAGTCCGGCAGCAAGTGGCAGGTAGTGGCAAAGTATATCGAAAAGCCTGTTGCCGATAAGATACTCAGCCGCTGCGACGAGGAAAATCTGGGCGACCTTATCTACACCAACATTGATACAAAGCGTTATTATCCGCAGGGCGAGCTTGCCGCCGCGGTCATAGGCTTCACGAACTACGACGGAGACGGCATTTACGGCGTTGAGTCATATTATAACGACTATCTCAAAGGCGTGGACGGCAAGATAATCTCCGCCACCGACGCAAACGGCAACGAAATGCCCTACAAAAACGATAAAAACTACGAGGCTCAGGACGGCAACTCCGTTTATCTGACCCTTGATATGACCCTCCAGTATTACGCCGAGAAATATCTTGAACAGGCTGTGGAGGAGAACAACGTTCAAAACCGCGCCTGCGCCATTATCATGGACGTCAATACGGGAGCCATAAAGGCGATGGCGAGCACTCCGGGCTTTGATCTCAACGACAGAAACTCCATCTACGCGCAGAAAGATATCGACATTCTTGCAGGCATTACCGACCAGGAGGAGTACGAAGAGCAGTACGCCATACTCCGCGAGCAGCAGTGGAAAAACAAGGCTATCACCGAGCTGTATTTCCCCGGCTCCGTATTCAAGGTAGTAACAGGCTCTGCGGCGCTGGAGGAGGGCGTTATCGACCTTAACTCCACATTTACCTGCAATCAGGTCATAAACGTTGCGGGCATAGATATGCACTGCTGGGCAAGATACTCCCACGGCACGCAGGATTTCACCACCGCCATGACAAACTCCTGCAACCCTGCCTTTATCCAGATAGGACAGAAGCTTGGCGGCACAAAGTTTTACGAGTACTTCGAGGCATTCGGCTTTACCGAGAAAACAGGCATCGACCTGCCCGGCGAGGTCGACAGCCTTACCATAACCGAGGATATTCTTGGACCCGTCGAGCTGGCGTCCAGCGCTTTCGGTCAGACCAACAAGATAACTCCGATACAGATGATAACCGCATACGCGGCGGTAGTAAACGGCGGATATCTTGTGCAGCCCTACGTTGTCAGCAAGATAGTTGACACCAACGGCAACGTTGTAAAGACGGCGGAGAAAACCGTAAAAAGACAGGTCATCTCCGAGGAGACCTCCGCAACGATGCGGCAGGTGCTTGAATCCGTAGTAAACACCAATGGCGGCTCCAATGCCTATATCAAGGGATACACCATCGGCGGAAAGTCGGGTACATCTCAGAAGCAGGATAAGATAAACGAAACGGGCAACGAGGATCTGTATGTATCGTCCTACTGCGGTTTTGCGCCTGCCGACGACCCCGAGATAATCATGCTTGTAATGGTCGACGAGCCCTCCGCAAGAGATGCCAACGGCTCGCTGATGTATTACGGCAGCGTTGTTGCGTGCCCCGTTGTATCCAATACATTCAAGGAGGCTCTGCCTTATCTTGGATATTATCCCGAATATACC
>JBJEQM010000058.1:0-2695 GCA_051881755.1 Oscillospiraceae bacterium | reverse complement strand
GTATTTGATGGCAGAGCCGCGGAGACGGTCTACCTGCGTGACCGTGTCGGCACCCAGACAGTAGCACCGTTCGCCGAAAAGGTATGCCGTGTTGTCGGAGCGTATGGACGATACAAATGTCGTGCCCCACATACGTTGCAGCGGCTCGATGATGTTACGCTGCAGCGTGCCCTTGGTATTGCCGAGGAGCACAACAAGTCCTTCCTTGCCTGCCACCGCACGGATCCGCTTCGGGATAACGAAATAATCCATGTAGGTCTTGCCCGAACGTGTCGCGCCTGACTTCACATTCCAGCGGTGATGTGCCTCGCGGAAATATTCCAGCTGCATAGGGGAGAATGACATCAGCTTTCGCCTCCTATTTTTGCAAGGACCTTGTCAAGCTTGGCGAGCGCATCGGAGTTGTCGTCACGCTTATCGAATATACCGAGATGCTTACCGAGCAGCTCCAGCGCCCTGACCTTGTCCGCAGTAGCGACTTCTATTCCAAACTTGCCTTCCTTTATGCCAGAGATTACTTTTTTCAGTTCCTTGGGAAGCTTGTCCGTCGGAGTAAATTCGACAAAGCCTTTATCGTTTATTTTCGCAATCTCAGTACGGTCAGCAAAGGCAATAGCAGCAAGCTCGGATAACACTCTGTCAGCGGTGATCTCGGTGCGCTTTGACTGCTGAGCGCGGAGATCTGAAATATGTTCCTGAATTAAAGGTTTTTTAAGGTTTTCAACGCCTATGCTAAAAGCTGTCTTTTTTGAATATCCCGCCCTTATTGCCGCTTGTGTAGCGTTTAAGTCGATGAGGTATTCCTCACAAAAACGCTCTTGCTTGGGTGTAAGCTTTGCAATAATACCTCACCTCCGTTTTTGAGAAATGAAAAAGCAGCCTCCGAATACGAAAGCTGCTGCAAAGCTCGGTCTGCCGCCGACAAGCGACGGGTATGACCGAATTATTTATGCTTTGCTCATTTTCCATTGTAACACATATAATACGAACAGAACGAACAAATTTATAAATGCTCTTTTATGTATCGTTTTTCCATCATTCTAAGGCTGTCAGGAGTAGTGCCTTCTATTTCTTTTGAAACCTGTGGCCAGCTTTTCAATTCAACATGCCGCTTGTACATTACTTGCCGAACGAGTGAATCACTTACTGTGTTTATATATTCGAGTATTTCGCGCTCAACATATGATATCTCGACAAGCTTTGCGGATATTATCTCGCGTATCTTCTCGCGCTGTTCCGCCAGTCGTACCACAGGAGAAGATACATCCGAGCTGTGACCTGCGCCGCTGTTATTATAGCTTACAGCCTTGATCTCGGTCATTTCTTTGAGCTTATCCTCCCACATCTTCTTTTCCTTAGAAAGATAATATATCTGATTAAGTTGTTTTTCTGTCAAATAAGTTCCTCCTTACTTCCTCGGCTTGTCCTTCTCAAACATTGGACAATCAACCACCCGATAGCTGACGATAGGCTTGCCCATGTTAATCATAGTGCGCTCGACAGCCGTCCAGCCCGGAACGGGATTGAAGTTGTCTGCCCAGCAGCCGTTACCCGGATAGGCTCTGCTGCATGACCGGCATAGGGTATCAGCCATTTGTATCACCGTCCATTTTTGCGCCGCAGTTGGGGCAATAGCTGTAAATCAAAGCCATATGATTTAGTGCGCCGTGATTGCATATACTGCATACTTTTGTTTTATTGTTGAAACGCTCCCAATGCCCGTGACGAACGGGAGCAACGTCGGCTTCTACAACATCAAAATACGTCTTTAACCATTCGGTAACGTTTTTCAGTTCATATTAGCCGTATCCGATGTGCCATTGATTATCTGCTGTATCATAATATTCGATGGAATAATAGGGCTTATCAACATCACCGTTAACAACAATTTTGGGGTCTATTGCTTTAATCTTATCCATTATAATTATCCTTTCTCTCGCCTTTGCTGCAAAAATCATCCGATTTCATACAGCCAAAATCTTCTATGCTGCAGCTTCCTGAAAATTTGCAATCCTTACAGCGTACAACGGGAACAACGTCAGCGGCTGGCATATCCTCTATGATATTTATAGCCGCATCAATAGCTTTGTCCCAACCCTTTGGCCAATCGTCTGTTGCATCACAACCGCCGATGTCATTCAGCTCCTCGTACACTGTTTCACGCTCTATGTATTCTTTTTCAGCCATTGTCAGCCTTCTATCTCTATTCGCAGAACGAAACATCATAAGCAGCATTTCAAGCGCGGGACGTTTCCTATCTGCTCGTTTTCCTGCTTTTATGGATTTTAATGTACTGTCATAAGGAACTAAAACGCCGACGCGATACGGAATTTCATCTTTTACTTTTTCGTAAACTTCAAGCGGCATAATGTAGTAATTGTAATCGCCGATAAAGTTGTGTCCGTTTTTTGAGTGAAAGTCCTCAACAGACGATTTAATCTCATAGCAGTAAAAATCGCCCTTTTCAATTCCCGAAACACTGTTGTTTACGGGCTTAAAGCGCATATAATCAACTCTAACGCTATGTTCCGTTCCGTAATCAAACGTTACTTCCTTTGCCCAATAAATGCGCGGGTCATTGTGCGGATTTATGTTTTCTTCAAGTAGGCGCGACAATAATTTTGTTGTTGATTTTCTATCCATTGTCAGCCCTCCTGTTCAAATATAATTTCGTAAATAATGTTATTACGATATT
>JBJEQM010000057.1:0-2703 GCA_051881755.1 Oscillospiraceae bacterium | reverse complement strand
CAAGATTATCGGCTTGATTTTTTTCATATTTTAAATGGTGTTTAGTATAAGATATTCTCCGCCGTGCAGCCCCTCGAACTTTTCCAGAGGGCACACGGTATAACAGCCCGTGGTGTCGGAATAGGCAAATTCCCAAAGCAGCTCCACAGACTTTTCAAACCTTTTCCTTACTTCGTTATATTCGTCGGAACATTCCGCATCTATCACCAGAGCGTTATCCTCGTCTCTGTGTATACCCGAAATATTTTCCGGATAAAGCTCCTTGAGACGATATTTGCAATTCAGCTTTTTTCCGCATGATATCGCTTCGTATACAATGCAGCTGCTTCCTCTTCCGAGAGGAGCGCCGATTATTTCAATATTTATCAGCTCGCCGTTTTCGGTACTGCGAAGTGACAGCTTATCACCTGACTTCAAAGCCATTCTGTGCATAATTTTTCAGCTCACTTTATCCATGTAGTCTTCCATATCTTTCTGAAGCTTGATAAGGGGTCGTCGGTTTGCAGGCACATAAAAATAAACATATCGTAAGGATATTCAAAATTGATATTTTCATACCTGCAAAAGCTCAGGTATCCGTTAATATCGCTGATATACTCATATGTGCTGTATTCGGGATTCATCTCGAATATAACAAAAAAGCCGGAGTTATAATCGTATCTCTGGAAATTTTTTTTGAGCCGTCATACATTTTTTTCAGATCTGAACGTCTTAGCAGGGTCGAAAAAAACCATTTTTGATCTTTCATTCTGTTATTGTCTTTTCCGGAAATATTGCCGTTGCTGTATGCAGCATAGGTGTGTGTGGCATATCGTCCGTTTTCTTTCCTTACGGGGGTATAATAATAAAGATACCTTTCGACAGTGCCAAATCTGATGGTGTCCGACGCGGATACGCTCATGGTATCGTGTCCTTAATTTTTAAAACCTATCTTCACAAGATATGTGTGCGGATTTTCGAGCATAATTTTGTCGCAGACAAAGCGAAAATACGCATGCATACTTGTGTATGGCAAGCATTTTTAACGCAGTCTGCGGCAAAATTTGCCGAAAATACGTGTGCATACGCTTGTGAAGACAGGTTCTTACATACAGATATTCAGAAAATATTCATGTACAAAGGTGTCGTCATTCAGCTCGGGGTGAAAAGCGGTGGCAAGCTGATTATTGTATTTTACCGCGATTATCTTTCCGTCTACCCGAGAAAGCACCTCAGTGCTGCCTGCGTCGCTTGCATAAGGCGCGCGGATAAAGGTCATGGGAATGGTTTTTCCCGCAAAATCCGATTTCGTGAAAAAGCTGCCAAGCTGTCTGCCGTACGCATTTCTTTTTACGGTAAATGGCATCGTCCCGAAGCACGGCTCTTCACCGCCGTCGATCTTTTCCGCAAGAAGTATCATTCCCGCACAGGTGCCGAACACGGGCAGACCGTTTTGTATAAGCTCTTTCAGCGGCTCGAACAGCCCAAGCTCATGAAGCAGCTTTTTCTGTACCGTGCTTTCGCCGCCGGGGATAATGAGCCCGTCAAAGCTGCGGTCAATATCCGGAAGCTGACGTATCTCGAAGCACTCCGCGCCAAGCTGCGCGAGCCTTTTTTCATGCTCAATAAATGCGCCCTGTAAAGCCAATATACCGATAACAGGTCTGCTCATTACTTGCCTCTTTCCGCCATGAGAAGCGCGATCTCCTGCTCATTTATACCAACCATTGCTTCACCAAGGTCTTCCGAAAGCTCCGCAAGCAGATTTGCGTCGTTGAAGTTAGTGACCGCCTTTACAATAGCTGCTGCGCGCTTTTCGGGATTGCCCGATTTGAATATACCCGAGCCTACAAATACACCCTCTGCACCCAGCTGCATCATAAGAGCCGCATCGGCGGGTGTTGCAACGCCGCCTGCCGCAAAATTGACTACGGGCAGCTTGCCGTTTTCCGCAACATACTCAACGAGGTCATAGGGAACTCGAAGCTCCTTTGCGGCTTCAAAAAGCTCGTCCTTTGACATTGATGTAAGTCTTCGTATCTCGCTCTGCATCATTCTCATGTGGCGTACAGCCTGCACAACATCGCCCGTGCCAGGCTCGCCCTTTGTTCTTATCATGGACGCACCCTCGTTAATGCGTCGGAGAGCCTCGCCAAGGTCTTTTGCACCGCATACAAAAGGCACATCAAACTCACGCTTGTTGATATGATATTTGTCGTCCGCGGGAGAAAGGACTTCGGATTCATCAATGTAGTCTATCTCGATAGCCTGCAAGATCTGCGCTTCTGCAAAATGACCGATACGGCACTTCGCCATTACGGGTATTGAAACAGCATTCTGTATACCCTTTATCATCTTAGGGTCGCTCATTCTTGACACGCCGCCTGCCGCTCTGATATCGGCGGGAATCCTTTCAAGCGCCATTACCGCACAAGCTCCTGCTGCTTCAGCAATTTTTGCCTGCTCGGGAGTAGTAACGTCCATTATAACTCCGCCCTTGAGCATCTGCGCAAGATTTTTGTTTAACTCATATCTTTCATTTGACATATCCGTTCTTCCTTTCAAAATCAGCAATATAAAGTAAAATATACTGTCATTATAAACCAAGATATAACTATAGTCAAATTCAATTTTGTATTATCGTATCCGGCGAATAAATGTTAATAATGCACAAATAGTCCCCAAAGACGGCACTGTTAATTGTACTTAATCACAATAAATTTT
>JBJEQM010000056.1:0-2705 GCA_051881755.1 Oscillospiraceae bacterium | reverse complement strand
TATTGGATTTCGGCGCAGATTTTTTCCCGTTTTTTATTGGTGTTTAGTATTATTCATAATGTCCTCCTCAAATACAAAAGCGGCGCAGGATATATCCCGCGCCGCCGAAATGCTTTTACTTGAATATCTCTATTCCGCCGATGATAGGGAGCTTTTTGCCGCTGCCCTGACAAGCATATACAAGATTTATGATGTACAATACAAGAGAGAAAAGCGAGAGAAGCAAGGTCAGGATTCCGCCGATGAGAGGAATCAAGCTCAGAATCTTACCGATAACATTGATCACAATGTCAGCAATAAGCAAAATAAAGCATTGATTCATGCGGAATTTGAGATATGCCGACTGCTTCATGTCGTTGGATACGAGCGGAAGGAAAAACAGTATCGGGAATACCGACATTACAATGCCTACAGCTTTGTTTTTTTCAACGTCCGCCTGGTCAAAAACTACTTCTTCGTTGTCCATTGTTATTCTCCTTTCGGATATTTTACTTGATAACTCTTACCTTGATAACGGAATCAAGAGCGCCTATCTTGCCGATAACGTCGTCGGAAACGTCGCCGCTTACGTCTATCATTGTGTATGCATAGTCCTTCTTGGACTTGTTGAGCATATTGTCGATGTTGATGCCTGCGTCGCCGAGAACTGTTGTCAGACCGGAGATAACTGCGGGAACATTCTTGTGCATTATGCAGATCTTTGTGCCTGCAGCGTTCATGGAAGCGTCGGGATAGTTGACGGAGTTCTTGATATTGCCGTTTTCAATGTAATCAATAAGCTCCAGAGCAGCCATCATTGCGCAGTTGTCCTCGGACTCGGGAGTGGAAGCGCCCAGGTGAGGAATAGCGATAGCGTTCTTTACGCCGAGAATTTCGTCGGAGGGGAAGTCAACAACGTAAGCTGCAACCTTGCCGCTTTCGAGAGCAGCTGTGATAGCGGCAGCGTCAACAAGCTCACCTCTTGCGAAGTTGAGGATACGAACGCCGTCCTTCATGAGAGCGATAGTATCGGCATTGATAGTGCCCTTTGTATCTGCATTGTAAGGTACATGGATAGTAACATAGTCGGAAGCAGCGTAAAGCTCCTTAACGTCCGCAACAGCCTTAACAGCGGGGTCAAGACCGAGAGCAGCCTTAACGGAGAGATAGGGGTCGTAGCCTACTACCTTCATGCCGAGAGCGATAGCAGCGTTTGCAACCAGCACGCCGATAGCGCCCAGACCGATAACGCCCAGAGTTTTGCCCATGATCTCGGGACCTGCAAACTGAGACTTGCCCTTTTCGACCATCTTGCCGACCTCTGCGCCGTTGCCCTTGAGACCCTGTGCCCAAGTCATAGCCTCGGGTACCTTACGGGAGGAGATGAGCAGACCTGCGATAACAAGCTCCTTAACGGCGTTAGCGTTAGCGCCGGGAGTGTTGAATACGCAGATACCCTGCTCAGCGCACTTGTCAACAGGGATATTGTTTACGCCCGCGCCTGCTCGTGCAATAGCAAGGAGATTGGAGCCGAACTCCATATCGTGCATTGCGGCGGAGCGCACCATAATAGCGTCGGGATTTTCAACTGTATCGGCAACAGTGTACTTTGCAGTATCAAAGTTGTCTGTACCGTACTTGGAAATTTTGTTTAATGTCTGAATATTGTACATTTCAGTATACCTCCGAAATTTAGATTACGCGTTTTCAGCCTCGAATTTCTTCATAAATTCAACAAGCTTTTCTACGCCCTCAATAGGCATAGCGTTGTAGATAGAAGCTCTCATGCCGCCTACTGTTCTGTGACCCTTAAGGTTCTCAAAGCCCGCAGCCTTAGCTTCCTTGACGAACTTAGCGTCAAGCTCCTCGTTGCCTGTGATGAAAGGTACGTTCATGAGTGAGCGGTCTTTCTTCTCAACAGTGCCCTTGAACAGCTTGCTCTCGTCGAGGTAATCGTAAAGTATCTTGGCTTTCTTCTCGTTGTGAGCCTTCATAGCTTCGAGACCGCCCATCTTCTTTATCCACTTGAATACCTTGCCGCAGATGTAGATACCGTAGCAGGGAGGTGTGTTGTAAAGGCTGTCGTTGTCAGCCTGTGTCTTCCACTTCAGCATTGTGGGTGTGCCCTCAAGAACGTCGTCGCGGATAAGGTCCTCACGGATAATAGCGATAACAACGCCCGCAGGTCCGATGTTCTTCTGTACGCCGCCGTAGATAACGCCGTACTTTGTAACGTCAACAGGCTCGGAGAGGAAGCAGGAGGAAACGTCTGCTACGAGATCCTTGCCCTTTGTGTTGGGGAGCTGCCAGAACTTTGTACCGTAGATGGTGTTGTTCTCGCAGATGTAAACATAGTCTGCATCCTCGGGAATGTCCAGGTCGGAGCAGTCGGGGATATAGGAGAAGGTCTTGTCTGCGGAGGAAGCAACCGCAACAGCGTCGCCGTATATCTTAGCCTCCTGAAAAGCTTTCTTAGCCCACTGACCTGTGATTATGTAAGCAGCCTTTCTGTTCTTCATAAGGTTCATGGGAACAGCTGCAAACTGCTGGGAAGCGCCGCCCTGCAGGAAAAGCACCTTGTAGTTGTCGGGGATATTCATGAGCTCGCGGATATCCTTTTCGGCTTCCTTGATTATCTCATCATATGCCTTTGAACGGTGGGACATTTCCATTACGGACATACCCGTTCCCTTGTAATCAAGCATTTCGTCCGCCGCTTCTCTGAG
>JBJEQM010000055.1:0-2713 GCA_051881755.1 Oscillospiraceae bacterium | reverse complement strand
CTGTATAACGAAATGCTCTCTACACTTCAGGCTATGGAAAATCATATGAACAATATAAACAATTGCTGTATCCCGAAAAAATACTGGGCTTATGCTCAGAATATAGTTGATTATATATACCAGGATTTTCGCGCCTCCAATTTAAAGGAAGCAATTAACGTACTTGAAAACGATCTGAATAATCATGCCATTCAGCAGAAGCTCAGTAATATTGAAAATCTGACCTTAAACAACTCGGCGACTTTAGAGGATATTCTACACGGAGTACGCAATATTGAATATGAACAAAGGTGGCAATCGGTCAGACTTGACCTAATGTGGTGGAAACTTTAATAAATTGTTGCGCTTTTTATCTGCTTGGGTAGTATGCTATCAGGTTTCGGTACATTTTCTGAAATTTTGTCAAAATGACTATTGAAATCCGCTTTAATATATGATATAATGATAGAAATTATTTTTATATGGAGGTTTTTCCTATGAAGCATATCAAGACCATCAATCAGGCTAACCTTAAGAAAACTGCTGCTAAGGGCGGCTGCGGCAAGTGTCAGGCATCCTGCCAGTCTGCCTGCAAGACATCCTGCACAGTTGCAAATCAGAAGTGCGAAAAGTAATTTCGGTATTTATCAGTCCCGAGGAGCTTCTTCGGGGCTGAATTTCCGCGCTTTATCTTACTTTGTGTCCCGACGTTCATCTGCGGACGTTTTGGGATATTTTTATTGTGAAAGGTTTATTTTATGATACACAAATATAAACTTAACGGATATAATATTGTGCTGGACGTAAACAGCGGCGGAGTTCATCTTGTGGACGAGCTTACATACGATATGCTGGACAACGTTGCTCCCCCGTTCAGCGAGGAATGTCCCGACAAGGTAGTGGAAAAGCTGTCGCGCTTCTACGCCCCCGACGAGATACGCTCCTGCTATGAGGAAGTTGTGGAGCTGTACAAAAACGAGGTGCTTTTCTCCGAGGACGACTACGAAAAATACGCGAAATATTCCGTGCCCGCGCCCGTAAAGGCAATGTGTCTGCTGGTGGAGCAGGACTGCAACCTGCGCTGCGAATACTGCTTTGCTTCCACGGGAGATTACGGTCTTGGCTGCCGTATGCACATGGACTTTGAAACGGGCAAAAAGGCGCTGGACTTCCTCCTTGAAAAGTCTGCGGACAGACAAAATTTGGAGGTAGACTTCTTCGGCGGCGAGCCTCTTATGAACTTCGACGTTGTAAAGCAGCTTGTTGAGTACGGTCGCTCAAAGGAAAAGGAGTATAACAAGCGCTTCCGCTTTACAATAACTACCAACGGTATGCTGCTGGACGAGGACAAAATTGACTTTATCAACAAGGAGATGTCCAACGTGGTGCTCTCCGTGGACGGACGAAAGGAAGTCAACGACCGCGTGAGAAAGCGTATCGACGGCACAGGCTGCTATGACCGCATCATGCCGAAATACAAGGAGCTTGTTGAAAAGCGGGGTCACGAGAATTACTATGTTCGCGGCACATTTACAAAGTATAATCTTGACTTTGCCAACGATGTATACAGCCTGTTTGACAACGGCTTCGACCAGATCTCCGTTGAGCCGGTAGTCAGCGACCCCACCATGCCTTATGCGCTGACAGAGCGCGACCTGCCCAAGATTTTCTCCGAATATGAGCGTCTTGCACAGATGTTACTCATTAATGATAAGCAGGGCAAGCATTTCAACTTCTTCCACTTTATGCTTGACCTCGATCAGGGTCCCTGCGCCATAAAGCGTCTGAGGGGCTGCAGCAGCGGCAACGAGTATGTTGCCATCACTCCCGAGGGAGATATTTACCCCTGTCACCAGTTTGTTGGCGTGGAGGGCTGCAAAATGGGCAACCTCAACGACGGCACTTTTGACCTTGAAATGAAGAAAAAGTTTGCCTCCGCGCACATTTACACCAAAGAGGACTGCAAGAAATGCTGGGCGAGATTCTATTGCAGCGGCGGCTGCAACGCCAACAATTTCATCTACAACGGCGATATACATTCTCCTCACAAGCTGTCCTGCGAAATGGAAAAGAAGCGTCTTGAATGTGCTATTATGATGAAAGCGGCAAAGGCAGCGGAAGAGAATGATATTGAATTCTGACCATTTTAGTGAATAGTGAGTATTTCACTCACTGTTCACTATTTTTATTATACGGTTAAATTGGAATTTAGCGCAGCAAGAAAACCCGCGAAGCGGCATTAGCTGGTCGAGCTGAGCCCAGCTCGCAGGGGTCAAGGGGACGGAGTCCCCTGCGGGGTTTGGGGCAGCGCCCCATAAGTCTAATGCGTCAAAGCATATTAACGCAAAAACAAACAAAGAAACGGTACAATAAAAACGCCGATTGCAAAGAAAAGTTAGTCCGCACAGAAAAATTAATTCAATGCAAACTAACTTGACCCGATAAAGTGCAATCGGCGTTTTCAATGTCGGACAGCGAAGCGTCTCCGACATTGCGCCGCGGAACGCGGCGGAAAAGTTACAGCACGCAGCAAACGAACGTAAATCCTTACATTGTGTAGGGACGGATTTCTATATCCGCTCTTGTAACAATATTCCGTAAAACAGGGTGGATAATAGAATCCGCCACAATGAAAATATGTTAAATGGTGGTCAATTTTTATTTTTTCTTCGTACCGTTAGTTTTCCGCCGCGTTCCGCGGCGCAATTTTCAAAAACGCTTCGCTGTTTGAAAA
>JBJEQM010000054.1:0-2734 GCA_051881755.1 Oscillospiraceae bacterium | reverse complement strand
CTGATTGTATATCATAAGGCACTTGGAGTCGGTGTTGACGGGAGCGACATAATGCTTGCCGCCCATAACGTGAGCCTCGGCAAGCTTCTTTGCGCCTTCAGGCCAGAGGTCGCTGTCAAAATCAAGATAATCGTCAAAGGGCTCGAACATTCCGTCGATGACCTTGCTGGGGAATGTATCAAATTCCTGTGCGGGGAAAAGGTCGGGAGAGGTGCCGCCCAGAACCTGTGTGGAGAGGTCGGTATAGCGGTTTTCCCATGTTGTGGGTATCCATTCGATCTTGCCGCCGTACTGGGTCTCGAACAGTTCCAGAGCGAAAAGCTTGGGCTTGCCCTTATCGGGGTTGATGTCGTATGTAGCCAGCCACTTGACAGTAGGATTCTCCAGCTTTTCGTCGTCGCCGATATCTACCTCGGCAACGGCTGCCTTGTCCTCTTCGTCCAGCTCCTTGGCGGGAGTGGTCGCGGTGGTAGTTTCGGTGACGGTATCGCCGCTTGTACTTCCGCAGGCGCACATAGAGCTTGCCATGAGGATAGCCGCTGCAAATGCCAATGTTCTTTTTACGTTTTTCATAAAAACATCTCCTTTAAAAATATGATGACGAACATTTTTTTCTTACAACTATAATTTAACATATCCGAAAATAAAATAATATCAATATTTTGCTTTATATATCAAAAATTTGTTGCAAAATAAAAAGATATGATGTATAATATGGATAGTAATATGCGGAAAGGGTGGTATAATGTCTCAATCGGAAAAAGAGCTTACATATAAAGCATTTATGAACAGGGAGTATGCGTTCAAACATTCTCCCTTTGAGCAGGAGTTTGAGTTTTACGATTATGTAAAGCTGGGTGATATAGAGGGTGTAAAAAAGCATATGACTCCGCTGGGCGCCAACGGAGCGGGCATACTTTCCGAGGACAGACTGCGCAATTTAAAGTATCATTTTGTTGTTACTATTGCACTTATTACACGTTTCTGCGTGGAGGGCGGCATGGAAATGGAATCGGCGTATACTCTCAGCGACCTGTACATTTTAAAGGCGGATAAATGCTCTTCGGAGGAGGAGGTACACCGCCTGCACGATGAAGCCGTGCTGGAGTTTACCCGTCAGATGAACAGGCTGGCGCACGGTACGTTATATTCCAAGCCCGTTATAATGACCATGGACTATGTATACGACCATCTGCACTCAAAAATATCCGAGAATGAAATTGCAGACCATGTTTCCCTCAGCGTGTCGTATCTGTCGCGGCTTTTCCGTAAGGAAGTGGGCGTTACCATAAGCACATATATTGCGGTGAAGCGCGTGGAGACCGCCCAGAATATGCTGAAATATTCCGATTATTCTCCGCTGGATATAGGAAATTATCTTGCGTTCAACTCACATAGTCATTTTATCAGTACATTTAAAAAGTACACGGGCATGACCCCGGGTGAGTTCCGCAAAAAATATTATCGCTCCAACTGGGGCAATGATAGCGCAAAATAATGATATAAACAGCAAAAATATGGTATCAATTGTATCGGCGAGATATTATAATATGTTCAGTAAAGTAAAAAAAGGAGATACCATTATGAGAAAGATAAAAATAGGCTCGCTGATACTTGCTGCGCTGACCTGCTCAGCTATGCTCTGCTCCTGTGGGGCAAAAGGGGAAGTTTCTGCGGCGGATATTTCCAATGTGACCTTTGAAAATGGTGCGTCGGAGCTTTTTGTGCCTGCGGACGGCTGGTGCAACGGAAGTATGTTCAATGTAACATGGCGAAGCGAAAATGTTACATTTGAGAACGGCAGAATGCAGTTCATTATCGACAAGGACACCAAGGCTGGCACAGTTCCTTATTCCGGCGGAGAGTATCGCTCCAACGATTTCTACGGTTACGGCAGATATGAGGTCAGAATGAAAGCTATCAAAAATGACGGCGTTGTTTCCTCGTTTTTCACCTACACGGGTCCGTCGGACAACAACCCGTGGGACGAAATTGACATCGAGATACTTGGCAAGGATACCACAAAAGTGCAGTTCAACTACTTTACCGACGGCAAAGGCGATCATGAGTATATGTACGACCTTGGCTTTGACGCTTCGGAGGATTTCCACACCTACGCTTTTGAGTGGCACAAGGACAAAATAGTGTGGTATGTTGACGGCGTTGAGGCGCATACTGCAACGGAAAATATCCCCGTTACCAAGTCAAAGATAATGATGAACGCGTGGTGCGGAACGGGCGTTGACGGCTGGCTCAATGCGTTTGATGACAGCAAAATGCCCCTTACGGCGGAGTACGAAAGCATTTCCTTTGTACCTTTTGAAGAATAACTTTATACGATAAACAGCCGCGGAATTATGTATCCTCCTGCATATTCCGCGGCTTTTTATAATATAAAAACGGCGCAGTATACAATGTACTGCGCCGTAAATATTTGTGAGATTATCAGTCTTTGATATCGGCGTGATATGCCTGCAAGGATTTTACGCCGAGGTGTGTGTTGTGCTTGATAGCCTTAATACCCTCGGTGCTTGCTTTTGCAGCCGCCATTGTTGTGATGTAGGGCACGCGGTGCTTGATAGCCGCCTTGCGGATATAGCTGTCGTCGTAAGCGCTGGTCTTGCCTGCGGGGGTGTTGATGATAAGCTGTATCTCGCCGTTGGCGATTTCGTCGGCGATGTTGGGACGTCCCTCGTATATTTTGAAGATACGCTTTGCAGGTATGCCTGCGCCG
>JBJEQM010000053.1:0-2739 GCA_051881755.1 Oscillospiraceae bacterium | reverse complement strand
AAGAAGGAAGTTATCGACAGCTACCTCGACCACGTTTCCAAGCAGGGCATACACACAGACCTCTGCGCCGCAAGCGGACTCAAGGTAGTATACACTCCCCTCAACGGCACAGGCAACAAGCCCGTCCGCGCTATCCTCGACAAAATAGGCATCAAGGACGTTACAGTCGTTCCCGAGCAGGAATATCCCAACGGCAACTTCACCACCTGTCCTTTCCCCAATCCCGAGATAAAGGAAGCTCTCACACTTGGTCTGAAGCTTTGCGAGACCGTAAAGCCCGACCTGCTTCTTGCAACAGACCCCGACTGCGACCGCGTTGGTATCGCTGTTCCCTCCGATAACGGATATGTTCTCTTTACAGGCAACGAAGTGGGTGCAATGCTGCTGGAATACATCTGCTCCGAGCGCACAAAGCTTGGTACTATGCCCGAAAATCCCGTTGCGGTAAAGACTATCGTTACAACGGATATTGCCCAGAAAATCGCCGACGCATACAATGTAAAGATGATAAACGTACTGACAGGCTTCAAGTTTATCGGCGAGCAGATAGGCTTCCTTGAAGATAAGGGCGAGGAAAACCGTTATATCTTCGGTTTTGAGGAAAGCTACGGCTACCTTGCTGGCTCCTATGTAAGAGACAAGGACGCAGTTGTCGCTTCCATGCTCATCTGCGAAATGGCAGCTTTCTACCGCACAAAGGGTATCTCACTTATTCAGGCAAGAGAAAATCTTTACGCTAAGTACGGCGTTTACAAGCACTCACAGCAGTCCTTTACCTGCGAGGGCGCAAGCGGCATGGAGAGAATGAAGGAGATAATGTCCTCCCTCCGCCTTGAAGCTCCCACAGAGATAGGCGGCTTGAAGGTAACACGCGTAGACGACTACATGGCAAGCGTTTCCGTTGATACTGTAAGCGGCGGCAAGACAATGATAACTCTGCCCAAGTCCGACGTTCTCACATTCGCTCTCACCGACGGCGCTTCCGTTGTTATCCGTCCCTCCGGCACAGAGCCTAAGATCAAGGCGTACTACACAACAACAGGCGCAGCTCAGGAAGAAGCTGCGGCTCTTGAAGAAAGGATCGCCGACGATTTCAAGAAGATACTCGGTTTCTGATTTTAACATAACACAATAATACAGCCGCTTTTGATACCCAATGTCAAAAGCGGCTTTTCATTTTGCCCTTTTATTTTGTACGACTTTCGCCGCATATTTTCTTTATCGCCCTGATAAGTCCGTCGGTCTCGGCGGCGGTGCTGAAAACGGAGGGCGAAAAACGCACCGTACCCTCGGGCAGCGTACCGATTGACTTATGAGCAAGACCCGAACAGTGCAGTCCGCCCCGAAGCGCGTACCCCATGTCGCTGAGCCGCGAAGCTGCGTCATTGGCGGTCATGTCGGGCAGGTTAAAGGACACTATTGGAAGATACTCGCCGCGGTCGTTATCGCGGTATACCTTCACGCCGCTTACTGCGGACAGCCCGTTCATCAGCCTGCGGCACAAAGCGGTCTCATGGTCGAATATCCTATTCGTGCCAAGCCCTTTGACAAAATCAATGCCTGCCCCAAGACCGATTATGCCCATGGTGTTCACCGTGCCGCTCTCCAGCGAATCGGGGAGAAAATCGGGCTGCTTCAGTTCCAGCGAGGTACTGCCCGTACCTCCCTCGGTCAAGGGCTTTATTTTATACTGTCCGTCCGTCAGCAGCAGCCCCGTTCCCGACGGACCGTACAGGGATTTATGCCCTGCGGTGCATAATATATTTATCCCGTCGGACAGCTTGACGTCCATGATACCGCACATCTGCGCGCCGTCGGCGATGAAGCATATTCCCCTCTTGCGGCATATCCTGCCAATGTCGCGGTATGGCGTTATCCTGCCGGTAACATTGCTGCCAAGGGTGCATACCACGGCGGCTGTATTGGGCTTTATAAGGGAGGTCATCTCCGTGAGGGTGCGCTCTTTATCGGGATATACATGGAAAATATCAAAGGTACAGCCGCGCTGTTTCATGGCGTAAACGGGACGAGCCACGGAGTTATGCTCAAGGTCGGATATGATTATATGCGACCCGTCGGGAATAACGCCCTTTATGGCGGTGTTGAGAGCATGGGTACAGTTTGCGGTGAAAATAGTGCAGTCGGGCTCTGCACCGAAAAAGTCTGCGGCGGCTATCCTTGCGGTGTAAACAGCCTCTGCCGTCTCCATAGACAGCCTGTGACCGCTTCTGCCGGGATTTCCGCCGTATTTTACCATTGCCGTATTCACCGCTTTGCGCACGGCAAGTGGTTTGGGATAAGTAGTTGCGGAGTTATCAAAGTTTACCATATAGGCTCCTTTATGCTGTATAGGGGGCGGACAGGATTTCCCTATATCCGCCCGAAATTACATATATACAAAGACGCGGAAATTACCCGCCGTATTTTCCGACGGCTCGAATTTTTATGCCGTTCTTTTCAAAGATCTCCGAAGCGATATCAGCCTCTGCCGCCGTTACAACGCTGTAACCGCAGCCCGAAGCAAGGGTTTTCGGCGTTCTGGAAACAGCAGCCTCGTACCCCTCGGAGCGAAGAAGATTCTGCGCTTTTAATGCAATTGTGATTGTTATTTAAAGTTGCACAATAATTATCACACCAAGAAATCATTATAATATGTTCGGCAAAGCAAACCGCCCCTCCCACGAAACCGCAGGAGGGGCGAAGCTTATGTATCATTATCGTTCTTGCTTTTTATCAAAT
>JBJEQM010000052.1:0-2740 GCA_051881755.1 Oscillospiraceae bacterium | reverse complement strand
GTTTTACGGCAGCGAGTATTTTGTCTATGATGTAAAGGCAGAAGACTTAACATATCACCCGATCTCGGGACAGGTGGAATTCAGATATGCAAAGTATTTTGATTGAACTAATACAAAAAGTGCGGCGTATGGAGCAAAATCCATACGCCGCATTTTTGTATTACTTAAAGTACGCTACGCCGCTTTCAAATATCTTCTGATCCTTGATGCCGGGAACGTTCTTGCATATCTCGCTGCCGATACGCTCGCTGTGTCCCATTTTGCCGAGGATACGTCCGTCGGGGGAGGTTATACCCTCGATAGCGTCGATAGATGTGTTGGGGTTGAAGCGGATATTCATTGTAGGCTCACCGCTGAGGTCAACGTACTGCGTCGCTATCTGTCCGTTGTCCGCAAGCTGCTTGATAAGCTCGGGAGAAGCGACAAATCTGCCCTCGCCGTGTGAAATTGCTATCCTGTGAATGTCGCCCACTTCACAGCCCGCCAGCCATGGAGACTTTGTGGAGCAAATCCTTGTGTTGACCATCATTGACTGGTGACGGCCGATAGTGTTGAATGTGAGGGTGGGGGAGTTGTCCTCCATGTCAACAATGTGACCGAAAGGTACAAGACCCAGCTTGATAAGCGCCTGGAAACCGTTGCAGATACCAAGCATAAGTCCGTCGCGGTTGTCCATAAGGTCGTGAACGGCGTCCTTGATGCGGGGGTTTCTGAAGAATGCGGTAATGAACTTACCGGAGCCGTCAGGCTCGTCGCCGCCGGAGAATCCGCCGGGTATCATGATTATCTGTGAGTTCCTGATTGCCTTTTCAACGTATGAAACGCTGTCCTCCAAAGCTGCGGCGGAGAGGTTCTTTATAACAACGACCTCGGGGTCTGCGCCTGCACGCTCGAATACTCTTGCTGTATCATATTCGCAGTTTGTGCCGGGGAATACGGGGATAAGAACGCGGGGCTTAGCAAATGAGGAGGCGTGCTGAGCAGTCTTGGGAACTGTATAGGTGTATGCCTTTACAGTCTTGTCCTCCGTCTTTATATTGCAGGGGAATACGGGTTCGAGACGGTCTTCCCACTTCTTCTGGATATTTTCCATATCCACAATATAATCCTTGCAGTCTATCTTGTATTCATCAATAGTCGTACCGATAACATTCTCCAATGTGAACGGGTCGCCGTTGAGCTCGATAACGAATGAGCCGTATCTGGAGTAGAACAGCAGGTCATCGGGGAGCTTCTTGTCAAAGCGGAAACCGATACGGTTGCCCAGGGACATCTTTGCCACAGCCTCCGCAACGCCGCCGAAGCCTGTTGCCCAAACGGATATCGCCGTGCCGTCCGCGATGAGCTTCTCGACTTTTTCAAAGCATTCTCTTACGCTGGAGAATACGGGCAGGTTGTTTTCGTCGTACTCGGGAGTGATAAGGATAACTTTGTTGCCCGCTTTCTTAAATTCGGGGGAGATGACCTTTTTGCTGTCCGCAACGGATACCGCAAAGGATACCAATGTTGCGGGAACGTCGATATTTTCAAAGGTGCCCGACATGGAGTCCTTGCCGCCGATTGCGCCGCAGCCAAGTTCAAGCTGTGCCTTGAATGCGCCCAGAAGTGCCGCGAAAGGCTTGCCCCAGCGTGTGGGATTGTTCTGTGTGCGCTCAAAGTATTCCTGGAACGTGAGCCAGCACTTCTTGTAACTGCCGCCTGCCGCAACTACCTTTGCAACGGACTCGATAACAGCCGCCATTGCGCCGTGGTAGGGGCTCTTGTCGCTTACATAGGGATTGAAGCCCCAGCCCATGATGGAGCAAGTGTTTGTCTCGCCCTTGAGCACGGGTATCTTTGCAGCCATTGCCTGTGTGGGAGTGAGCTGATATGCGCCGCCGTAGGGCATGAGCACCGTTCCTGCGCCGATAGTGGAGTCGAAACGCTCAACAAGACCTTTCTGCGAGCATACGTTCAGGTTGGTCATAAGGGCTTCCCAGCTGTCTGCGCTGTCGGTGTAGGTCTTTATCTGTGCGGTGGCGGGGATTGGCACAACGACTGTGGTGTGCTTTTCCGCACCGTTGGAGTTGAGGAACTCTCTGGAAAGATCGACGATGACCTTGTCATTCCACTTCATTCTCAGACGAGGCTCTGCCGTTACGACCGCAACGAGTGTAGCTTCAAGGTTTTCCTTTTCCGCTTCCTTGATGAACTTGTCCGCGTCGGACTTTCTTACAACTACCGCCATACGCTCCTGGCTCTCGGAGATAGCAAGCTCTGTGCCGTCAAGACCGTCATACTTCTTGGGTACGGCGTTGAGGTCGATAATAAGACCGTCGGTCAGCTCGCCGATAGCAACGGAAACGCCGCCTGCGCCGAAGTCGTTGCAGCGCTTTATCATATGTGTAACTTCGGGATTTCTGAATAATCTCTGTAACTTTCTTTCAACGGGAGGATTACCTTTCTGTACCTCCGCGCCGCAGGTTTCAAGGGAAGCTTCCGTGTGAGACTTGGAGGAGCCCGTTGCGCCGCCGCAGCCGTCACGTCCCGTGCGTCCGCCAAGGAGGATAACTACATCATCGGGGTCGGGCACTTCACGGATAACGTTGGACTTGGGAGCAGCGCCTACAACAGCGCCAATTTCCAGACGCTTTGCAACATATCCGGGGTGATAAACCTCCGCAACATGACCTGTGGCAAGACCTATCTGATTGCCGTAGGAGCTGTATCCGTTTGCAGCGCCCACGGTTATCTTTCTCTG
>JBJEQM010000051.1:0-2750 GCA_051881755.1 Oscillospiraceae bacterium | reverse complement strand
TAATATCCAATATAATTATCAAATATAAATTGAAAAACACTTGACAAATTCATTCTACAACTGTATAATAAATATACAAGCTATTATACAACTGTAGAACGGAGAACGATAATATGAAACTGAGCGAAAACGACTGCGCAATTATGAACATTATCTGGGACAGGGGAGAGGTGTCCGCCGCGGAGATAGCCGAGATACTCGCCGAGGAAAAGGGCTGGAAGAAGCCCACCGTGTATACCCTGCTGGACAGGCTCGCCAAAAAGGGAGCAATATCCCGCGCCGACCCCGACTATATCTGTACCGCCGCCGTGAACAAAGAGGACGTCCGCACCGCCGAGACCGCAGGATTGCTGGAGCGGCTTTACAACGGCTCGGCAAAATTGCTTGTGTCGGGCTTTATCCGCGATAAAAAGCTGACCCCCGAGGAGCTTGCGGAGCTGCGCGACCTCATCGACCAAGCCGAAAAGGAGGACTGACCAATGCTTGCCGCCGCACTGACCTCCGCGCTGCTGGCGCTGTCCGTGATGATGATACGCCGCCTTTTCTACCGCAGGATAAACGGAAAAGTGCTTGTCCTGCTGTGGGCGGCGGTGTTTATCAAGCTTGCCCTGCCCGTGAATATACCATGCCGCCTGTCGGTGATGAATATTCCGCAGAGTACACGGGAGATAATGGATACCAAGTATACATTTGATGCCACCCCGCCGACCGAGCCGGTCACCATAGAAAGCAACGGCTATACCTACATTTATACCGAGCCGCCCGTGACGGAGACCGAGCCTGCCGCGCCCGACCTGTCCGATATACTTTATAGGGCGTATATTGCCGTAACCGCACTTCTGTGCACATTGACCGTGGGCGCGTATATGGTATGCGCCGTGAGATTTTCGCGCCTGCCAAATGTCGGCAGAATACATAATGTACGGATAAAAATGTGTAAAGACGGCGTACCTGCGGCGTTCGGCATATTCCGCCCTGTCATTATCCTCCCCGAAAATATGGAGGGCAGCCGCCGACATATCATTCTCCACGAGCTGACCCATATCCGCCACCACGATACAATATGGAATATACTGACATTGCTCATCTGTGCCGTCAATTGGTACAACCCCTTTGCGTGGATAAGCCGCGCCCTGTTCCTCAAGGATACGGAGCGCTTCTGTGACGAGAGCGTTATCCGCAGGATAGGCGAGGAGAGCCGCCGCGCCTACGCCGACAGCCTGCTGAAATGCGCCGCAGGAACAAGCGGACTGAGCCTTGTTATGGGCTTCGGCGAGTTGGACGTCAAGACCCGCATAAAAAATATACTGCATAATAAAAAGGTGAGGCGCGGCGCGGTCATAGCAACGGCGTGCCTGACGGCAGTATGCATCGTCTGCCTTGGTACGGGTGCCGCTGTCCGCCCCACATCGCAGGAGCAAAATACCGACTTCGCGGACGGCTGCTGCGTCTACCCCGTGGATATTTCCGTGGAGAATGAAAACGCGGCGACAGTGTACATTACAAGCTACAACCGTCCCGAGGGCAGCTCCGAAGAATTTCAGCCGTCAAATTACTTCCGCTTTGAATTTACCTCGGAGCCGCAGGGGTATGACGTGGAGATAACGCGTGTTCGCACCGTCCTACGCGGCTGTAAGGTATACCGCCTCTTTCCCGGAGACCGCACCGAAAATCCCGACCTCGGGGAAGTGTCCTTTTACAGCAATATGCAAAACACGGACGAGGTCTGCTTCTATGCCGAGTTCGATTTTGATACACAATGCGACATTATACTCACAGCGGATTATAAGCTGAAAAGCGGCGCAAAGTCATACGACGGCAGCTTCACCAAGACCATACCCATTGATGAAAGCTATTTCGTCACAAACAAGGATTATGAGAGTTATCTCAGCCGCAGCGGCTTTACCATTGAGCGAGACGGCGACGGCTACGAGGTGCGCTCGGACAAAACGGACATATGCATCTACTTCACCGATGATGACTATGACAGCATGACCGTCCGCCGTCATATAAGCGACGATATGATGATACAGCGCACATATCCGCGCCTTGGCGGCTTTGACCCCTATCACACCAACATAGAAGTGTCCGACCTCAACGGCGACAGCGTCCCCGACCTGTCCGTGGAGACCTACATCACGGGCACGGGCATAACGGAGAACGTCATTACCGTTATAAACGGCGCCGACCTGAGCTTGATGTCCATTGACAAGACCGCCTGCGAAAAACTGGTGACGTCACTTGCGGCGAAAAAGATACCCACCGACGATTTTTCACAGTATTATCCCTATCTTATGGGCGGCTATGACTTTTCGGACAATATAAAGTATCCGCTGTACCCCGATACAAGCATACGCCGCTGCGGCGGAACGTCCTATGCTGTTGAGGACGGCGTTTTGTACGGCTGCGCCACTTATGCCATGATACAGAACGAATATGATACACACGATAACAAGGACTCCTCCAATGTGTACTTCGCAAAGATACGCCTTGATTACATCGGCTCGGAGTTCGTCCCCGCCGAGCTTTTCGACTATGACGGCACAAAGTACATCAGCACCGATTTATCATATCCCGTTGATATATCGTAAATGCGCCTATTTGTAAGGTCGGTAATGTACATATTTTATTAACAAAATTGTGCAGTATAAACAAAATCGTGTTTATACTGCATTTTTTTCACATTAAGCCCAGAAAACTATTGACAATGCACAATTAAGCTGATATAATCAATATAGCGATATTAAATG
>JBJEQM010000050.1:0-2755 GCA_051881755.1 Oscillospiraceae bacterium | reverse complement strand
GACCGCCGCAGGCACAGCCATGCTTTTTGCGCCCGTCATTATACTGGCGGAGGAGCGCATTTTCCGCCCGAGGGAGTTTTTCTTCCGCACGGGACTTGAAAAGCTGCGCCAAAACTGCATTTCCGCCGCAAAGACCTCGCTCAAAACGGACTATCTCTTTGTTGACAAGTCCGCCTTTATCACCGACGGCGAGCCAAAGGTGACGGGGGTCGTTTTCGGCGACGGCAGCAGCTTTGAGCAGTGCTACGAGATACCATACCCTCTGGGCACTCTGCTGGCTCGAGCCGTGGCGGATAACACGGAGGCTCTTGTGAACAGGCAGCATTTCTACGGCGAGCCCGACGATACCGCCGAAGCCCGTTTCATCGCCGAGAGGATAAAAAACACCCTCGACCTTGAGATAAAGCCCGAAAATATAAACGGCGTGGACAAAACCTTCGACTACCGCCGCCTTATCAAGGGCACGCCCGAGGAGATAATACCCAAGTGCGAATTTTATTATAACGGCAAGGGCGACAAGCTTCCTCTGTCCAATTCCGCGGCGCTGTACGCCATGGCGGAGGAGATAATCTTTCAGGGCAACCGTCTCACCGCTTATGCGGCGGTGGATTATCACGGCAAGATATGCTTTATCGGCATGATGATAATACATGAGCGTGTGCGCAGTAATGCCGCCGAGGCTTTCCGCGCCATAAGCGCTTCGGGCACCAAGATAATTATGCTGGGCGGCGGCTCGGAGAGCGTGTCCGTGTCAATGTCCGACAAGCAGGTAACGGGCGCGGACGGCACTGAGATAGTCACCATGAGCGCCTTATCCGCCATGGAGCCCGACGCGGCTGCCAAGAAGCTGTCCGAGATAAAGATAATCACGGGCAAAGCCGACAAGGCGGCGCTCATTGATATAGTTTCGCTGAAAAACAAGACCTGCGCCGTGACCGCCCTCACAAGCGCCGACGTTGAAAACACTCGGGGCGCGGACGTTGTCATTGCGGCGGAGCAGTCCTGCGCGTCGGCGAAAAGGGCGGCGCGCGCGGTCATGCACGACGGCGCGGCTTCACTGCGCAGATATATGCTCTTCTGCCGCAAAAACAAGACCGAAGCGCTGCTTTACAAGCTTTGTACAATGGCGCTGCTCATTATCGCCGCAGGCGCAGAGGTCGTGTCCCTGTTTACGGGCAGCGGTGCGGCAATTTACGCCGTACCCGTGCTGACGGGCTTTACGGCTCTGTTCGATATAATATTCTGCGGCAAAAGCAGCAGCGATAAAAAGTAAAAGGGGGCGGCAGAAAAGGACATGATAAATATACAGCGGCTCATTGACAGCACCTCCGCGTACGGTGAAGTATATCTGCCGCAGGGAGAATTTGAGGGACCTTTCACGGTAAACAAGCCCTGCCGTATCATCGGCGACAACACGACCCTATGGTGCGGCTCGGGCACGATACTTACAATAAAAGCAGGCGGCGCGGAACTGGAAAACCTCCGCGCCGAGATAACCTGCGCCGACCCCAACTCCGCCGACTGCGCCGCCATATGCTGCGAAGCGGACGACACTAAATTTGACGGCGTGGAGATAATCGGCCGCGTCATCGGCATAGACGGCGAGGATAAGCCTTGGGGAATACCGCGCACTCTGGAGCTGGGTACATTCCCCGCCGAAAGACAATGCACCTTTAAAGCAGAGCTTATTGTCCCCGTGGAGACGGATATAACGTCGCTTTTTCAGGACATGACCATAGAGCCGCGGCACCTTTCATCGGGCAGGAACACCGTGACTGTCACCTGCGCGCCGATACGCGCAGGCTCCTATATTTACGGCGAGGTGCTTCTGCGCTCCGAATTTATACGGCGAATTTATATCAGCGGCGCGGCAGGGGACGCTCCCGAGTACATTGACGGCGCCGTTATCTTCTCGGCGGACGAGAACGCTCTTGCGGCGGAGGAGGAAGCGCTGAAAAATATAGCGGTGCAGAAAATATCAGAGCAGGAGATAATCTTCCCCGATTTTATCGAGCCGCCTCCCGATACAAATGAAATGTACATTCCGCCCGTAGACGATACACCTGCGCAGATACATTCCCTGTGCATTATCGAGCGCGGAATGGTGGTCACTCCCCAGACCTCGGAGCTGGAAATAGAGCTTATTTACGACAACAAGGATTTCCCCATGGACGTGGACGCCTTTGCCTTTATGGCGGATAAGCACGGCAACGTTACGCATAACGACCGCTTTGTATTTTTCGGCAACGACCGTTCGCTCTGCGGCGGCGTGCGTTATCTCAACGCGCCCGACAAAAAGGCGATGTATATCAACTTCAACATAATGCCCTTGGACGTTAATCAGATAGATATAGCATATTCCATATACGAAAATCCTCGGGGACTGAATTTCAGCGACCTTATAAACCCTGCCATATCCATAAAAACGGGGGACGGGCAGCAGATGATATTCCGTCTTGAGCCGCCGCTGAACCAAAGCACATTGGTGGGTTTGGAGATACGCTACGAAAATTCGCGGTGGGGCATCTCGCCGCTGGGAATGATATATCCCATGGGCTTGGCAAACCTGTGCGGAAATTACGGGTTGAAGATCTTGTAACGCAGCACCAAAAACACAACCGCGAAGCGGATTAGTCCGGTCAACGTCGTTCTACGAACGCCGTCGCTGAGCCGCGCCGGCGAGGATTTTCAAGGGCGAGGAGCCCTTGAATCGCCGTCCGCAGACGGCGAAACTCCCCAAAACAAACGTATCACA
>JBJEQM010000049.1:0-11020 GCA_051881755.1 Oscillospiraceae bacterium | reverse complement strand
CATCAGCCCAAGCACCTCTGCCGTGCCGTATTTAAGCTTCAGCTTTGTATGAGCGCCCTCCGAAAGCGGTATAATATCCGTAAGCACAGCACCGTGCAGCAGGAAAACGGGCTGCTTGCTGCCCTCGCCGTATGGCTCCAGCGCCGAGAGCGACTGTATATTTTCCACCGTCAGCTCTTCGGGAGCAATGACCTTGTCCGCGTGAACGGTGTAAACGGGAAGAAAGCCTTTTTCCGCCGCAAACTGCTGTAACAGCCTGTCGAACTCGCTTACATTATCCTCCGTCAGGGAAAATCCGCCCGCGCCCGTGTGACCGCCGAATTTGGTCAGAACTTCGGAGCAGTAGGTAAGCGCCTCGAAAACGGAGAAGCCCTCCACCGACCGCGCCGAGCCGCGGGCTTCGTCTCCGTCGTCGGAGAGCAGGAATACGGGCTTGCCCAGCTTTTCCACCAGACGCGCCGCGCAGATGCCGATAACTCCGTGATGCCAGCCCTTGCCGTAAAGCACGATGACCCTGTTGAAGAGTGGTGCGGGGTTTTCCGTAAGCATACTGGCTATGTCCGCCATGACCTCGCTTTCCGCTTCTTTTCGGCTGTTGTTAAGCTGCTCCAGCCTGTCCGCAAGCTCCGCGGCGGTATCGGGGTCTTCCGCAAGGAAAAGCTCCACCGCGTCGGAAGCCGAGCCGAATCTGCCCGATGCGTTTATACGCGGCACAATGCCGAACGCCGCCGAAGTCGAATTGTAAGGCGTCTTTATGCCTGCCCGCTCAATAAGGGCTTTCATGCCCTCGTTTTCCGTATTTTCAAGATACCGCAGACCTGCCGAAACTATCTCGCGGTTTTCGGACTTTATGGGCATAACGTCCGCGATGGTGGCAACGGCGCACAGGTCGGAGCATTGTTCCATTACAATATCGTATATTCCGCCGTCCATAGCCGCCATAAGCTTCAGCGCTACGGCACAGCCGCACAGGTCGCGGAATGGCGCCTGACAGCTTTTCAGGTGCGGGTCGACCACCGCGTCCGCCTCGGGAAGTATCTCGGAGGGCTGATGGTGGTCGGTAATGACCACGTCCATGCCAAGCTCCTTTGCCAGCCTGACCTCCTCAACGGCGGAAATACCGTTGTCCACCGTGATGATAAGCTCCGCGCCGTCGTCGGCAAGCCTGCGCACCGCGTCACAGTTCATTCCGTAGCCCTCGCTGCGCATATTGATATAGTAGGACACGTCTGCGCCCATATTTATAAGGTAGGTGTAAAGCAGGGTGGTGGCGGTAACGCCGTCGCAGTCGTAATCGCCGTAAATGCATATTTTTTTGCCCTCGTTGACAGCGTTTGTGATAATGTCAACAGCCTTGTCCATATCGGGCAGAAGAAACGGGTCGGACAGGGGAGAGCCGCCCTCCTCGCTGTAGTTGAAAAATTCCTTTGCCTTTTCCGCCGTATCAATGCCGCGCGAAACCAGCACGGACATACACAGCTCCGATAATCCGCATTGATTTGCCAGACTTCTTGACAGAACGGGGTCAGGCTTCCCGATGTTCCATTTTCTCATAACATTTCTCCACATTATATTTTATCCTTATATTATACTATATTAATGCGGAATAATCAATAGCGAATATAAAAATTATGTCGTTACATGAAAAAAATATTTTGTTTCGGTATGTTAAAATATATAAATGTGTCCGTGTAATAATAAATATGTATGTGCAAAATGCAGAAAAGAAAATTGTACATAAAATTTACTTTCATTTTACTTTGGATATGTTATAATAAATGTGTATGAATTTTGTGTAAAGATAAAGTAAAATGGCGAATATGGGAGATATCGCAGTATTTCGGAGGAAGTTTATATGAATGTGCTGGACTATGTAAGCATCGCCATACGCGCAGTAGGCGGCGTAGCACTGTTTATTTTCGGAATGAATATGCTTGGAGGGAGTCTTGAAAAGCTCTCCAGCGGAAAAATGGAAAAAATACTTGAAAAGCTCACCAGCAACGTTATAAAGAGCGTGCTTCTCGGTGCGTTTGTCACGGCGGCGATACAAAGCTCCGCCGCAACAACGGTCATCGTCGTGGGACTTGTCAATGCAGGTATACTGAAGCTTTCATCGGCTATCGGAGTTATCATGGGCGCAAATATCGGTACAACCATAACGGGACAGATACTTCGCCTGGGAGACCTTGAAAACAACGCCGGCGTAGGCTCATTCCTGCAATTGCTCAGTCCGAGCACCCTTGCTCCTTTTATCGCGGCGGTGGGCGTTATTATTTTCCTCATGTCCAAAAAGGACAACGGCAAGACCATCGGCGAGATATGCGTTGGCGTAGGCATACTTTTTACGGGAATGCTGTCCCTGACCGAGGCGGTAAGTCCGCTGTCCGAACTGCCTGCATTCCGCAATCTTTTTGCAACGCTGACCAATCCCATACTGGGAGTTGCCGCAGGCGCTCTTGTTACCGTGATACTGCAAAGCTCCTCCGCTTCCGTCGGTATATTGCAGGCTATCTCCACCACGGGCGTGCTGACCTTTTCCTCGGCGTTCCCGATCATTATGGGACAGAATATCGGTACCTGCGTAACGCCTATCATATCCGCTGTGGGCGCGGGAAAGAACGCCAAGCGTGCGGCGGCGATACATCTGTACTTCAATATAATCGGCACGCTTCTGTTCCTTATCGTTGTATACGCTTTACAGGCGGCTGTTGGGCTGCCTTTCTGGGACGAGCCTGTGGACATGGGCGGCATAGCCAATTTCCACACGTTCTTCAATGTAGTGGTCACTATCTGCTTTATTCCCTTTACAAAGCTGCTTGAAAAGCTTGCTATACTGACTATCCGCGACAAAAAGGAGGGTCCGGAGCAGGAGGATATATCCACTATCCCCGCGCTGGAGGATAGACTGCTTTATTCTCCCTCACTTGCTATACAGCAGGCGACAAATACTGCCGTTACAATGGGCAAGCTGGCGCTTTATAATTTCCGCGAAATGCGCCGTATGTACGGTGACTACGACGAAAAGACCATAGAAAAGCTCATGGAAAACGAAAATAATATCGACCGCATGGAGGACAGGCTCAATGCATATCTTGTAAAAATTACCAAGTGCGAACTGACCGAGTACGAGAACCGCAGAGTTACCGAGCTGCTGCACCTTACCTCCGAGTTCGAGCGTATCGGCGACTATACCATGAATCTTATCGAGGACGCCCAGAAGCTTAAAGAGGCGAATATAACCTTCTCCGAGACCGCCATGAGGGAGATAAACGTTATCTCCGACGCCGTGGAGGAGATAATCGGCATGGCGGTGGATATCGTGGAGCGCAACGACGTTGCCGCCGCGTACAGAGTAGAGCCGCTTGAGGAGACCATCGACTACCTTAACGAGACCCTCAAGTCGCGCCATATCGAGCGCCTGAAAAACGGTGAGTGCGTTGTGGAGAGCGGCGTGAACTTCCTTGACCTGCTTATCAATCTGGAGCGTATATCCGACCATTGCTCCAACACCGCGGTATATGTTATCGGCACTCAGAAGAACGACAACACTATCAACCGCCATGAATTTATCGAAAACGCTCATGCAGGCAAGGACGAGAACTACGCTCACTACGAAGAGGAATTTATGGCGAAATACGCAATATAGTAAAAAGGCACTTGAACGCCCGGCGTTTGAGTGCTTTTTGTATAATGAAGTTTACTGTACCGAAGTATAAAAATTAACATTTGCTTAATACATTATATCCCGCAGAATAGTATAATTGATGTAAAGGTTTACAAGGGGTAAAAGTGTAAAAGAAAGAGGTAATAGCATGAAAAAATTTATGAGATGTGTAAGTCTTGCGGCGGCAGCGGCTCTGACCCTTGCGCTGGCAGGCTGCGGAAAGGACAGCGCTCCTGCGGAGGATACTGCGCAGGTCACGGAACAGGTAACGGAAGCGGAGGTGCAGGCTTCATCGTGGGACGAGCTTGACCAGAACGCCATAACTGCGGCAATGGGCATGGGCTGGAATCTTGGCAATCAGCTTGAAGCGTCCAGCGGCGGTATTCCGGCGGAGACGGCATGGGGCAATCCCGTTATTACCGAGGAGCTTATCAAGGCGGTAAAGGAGCAGGGCTTCAGTACGGTGCGCATACCCGTTTCCTATCTGCGCAAGATAGGCGACGCTCCCGATTATACCATTGACGAAGCGTGGCTTGACCGTGTGCAGGAGGTCGTTGACTATGTTGTCAGCAACGATATGTTCGCCATTATAAATATCCACGGCGACGGCTACTACACCGTCGATAAAAGCTGGCTGCTCTGCGTTGACGAAAATCAGGACGAGATAAAGGCAAAGTATGAAAAGGTATGGGAGCAGATAGCCGACCGCTTCAAGGATTACGACGAGCACCTTATTTTCGAGTCCATGAACGAGGAATTTGACAATACATACGGCAAGCCCAATGCCACAGGCTATGAGAATATCAACGCATACAATCAGATATTCGTCGATACCGTCAGAAAGACAGGCTCCAACAATACAAAGCGCTGGCTGCTCATGCCGGGCTGGAACACAAATATCGAGTATACAGCAGGCAATTACGGCTTCGTTATCCCTGAGGACAGCCTCTGCGAAGCGGACGGAAAGCGCATTATGATATCCGTACACTATTACGACCCTTACAACTTCACCCTTGATGAAAACATGAGCTCCGCCACGACTCAGTGGGGCAAATATGCCGTTGAGAATTTCGACAACTGGGGTCAGGAGGACTATGTTGACAGCACCTTCAAAAAGCTGAACGATGCCTTTGTAAGTCAGGGCTATCCCGTTGTCATCGGCGAAATGGGCGTTGAGAACAAGTCCCACATCAGCGATAGCTTCGGCGAGTTCAGACGCTACTGGACGGAATATGTGGTCAAGGCGGCAAAGGACAGCGGCTGCGTTCCCGTATACTGGGACAACGGCTGGAACGGCGACAAGGGCTTCGGCATTATCGACAGAAGCAGCTGTGAAGTCACTCAGCCCGACCTTATCGAAGCTATGATGAGAGCAATAAATTCCGACGGCGACTACGAAATTGCCGCTCCCGCAGGCTTTGAAAAGTAATTACAAGCTATATTTTTCTGCCGCAGTTTTGCTTTGCCGAAAACTGCGGCAGTTTTTATACAGAATAATGTTAAAACATTTAACGTATTTTACATTGATTATACGGGCAAAATATGCTAAAATAAAAATATTGCTGCCAAGGGAGATGATAATTTGTTCGACAGGTTTATGAAAAAGTTTATATCGCTGTTTCCTCAATGCATACAAAAGCTTTACTGTAAATACGAATCGGGACTGCTGTATATATTTTTCGGCGGTCTGACAACGCTTGTCTCCATAGGAACGCAGTATCTTGCCGCGTGGCTGGGCGCACCTACGGCGCTGTCCACCACAATATCGTGGATATGCGCGGTGACGTTTGCGTTTTTCACAAACAGGACCTGCGTGTTCAAAAGCACGGTCTCCGATAAGCGCGGCATTTTTCGCGAGGGGTTACAGTTTTTCGGAGCGCGGCTTTTCTCATATTTTCTGGAGCTTGGCTTTATGATAGTAACGGTGGACGTGCTGGGGCTTAACCAATATATTATGAAGCTTATCGCCCAGATATTCGTCCTTGTACTTAACTATCTGTTCAGTAAATTTATTATATTTGCAAAGAAAACCAAAAAATCAAACGGAGATGATAAGGATTGCTGAGACTTGCAAAACGCTATCTTGCGGGGTTTAAAAAGGAAGTTATAATCGGACAGACCGCCAAGCTTATCGAGGCTATTTTTGAGGTATATGTACCCATAATCATGGCGCGTATCGTGGATATCGGAATCAACGGCGGCGGGGGAAAGCCCTATGTGTACAAAATGGGCGGTATGCTTGTGCTGTTGGGCGTGCTGGGACTTTGCTTTGCGCTTATCTGCCAGTATCTTGCGTCCAAGGCGTCGCAGGGCGTGGGCACGGTAATGCGCAACGACGTGTTCAAGCACATCAATTCGCTGTCCCACGCGGAGCTTGACAAGATAGGCACGCCGTCGCTTATCACGCGCCTTACAAATGATATAAACCAGCTGCAAAACGCAGTGGCAATGTATATCCGACTTGTTGTCCGCGCGCCCTTTATCGTTATCGCTTCGGCGGTCATGGCGTTCTCGATAGACGTAAAGCTGTCGCTCATATTCCTTGTGGCGATACCCCTTGTTGCGCTTATACTTTATATTATCATGTCACGCTCCATAAAGTATTACCGCGTTATACAGAAAAAGCTGGACAGGATATCCCTCGTTACCCGCGAGGGACTTTCGGGTGTCCGCGTTATCCGCGCATTTTCCCGCCAGGACGCGGAGCAGAAGCGCTTCGACGACGCCAACGACGATTATCTGCGTATCTCGCTGAACGTGGGCAAGCTTTCCGCTCTGCTCAATCCTCTTACCTATGCGGTGCTCAACCTTGCTATCGCGGCTATACTCTGGTTCGGCGGTTTCCGTGTAAACGCGGGCGACCTTACACAGGGCGAGATAATCGCATTTGTAAACTATATGACGCAAATCTCACTTGCTCTTGTGGTAGTGGCAAATCTTGTTGTACTCTTTACCAAGGCATTCGCCTCCGCAGGCAGAATAAACGAGATACTTGACATTGAATCCTCCGTAAAAAGCGGCGAGAACAAGCCGACGGAGAGCGAAGCTGCCGTTAAGTTTGACAATGTATATTTTTCCTACAACAACTCGGGTGAGTATGCTCTGGAAAATATCAGCTTTACCGCCAACCGCGGCGAGACTGTCGGTATCATCGGCGGTACGGGCTCGGGCAAATCCACCCTTGTCAACCTTATACCCCGCTTTTACGACTGCACCCAGGGCACCGTGGAGGTACTGGGCGGAGACGTGAAAAATATGGACTTCTCCGCGCTTCGCCGCAGGATAGGTATTGTTCCGCAGAAAGCCCTGCTGTTTTCGGGTACTGTCGCGGACAATATGCGCTGGGGAAATTCCGACGCGACGGAAGAGGAGATCATGTCCGCCATCAAGACCGCACAGGCGGCGGAATTTGTGGAGAAAATGCCTAAGGGCATAAATACAATGATAAGTCAGGGCGGCAAAAATCTTTCGGGCGGTCAGAAGCAAAGACTTACCATCGCCCGTGCCCTTGTGTCCAAGCCCGATATCCTTATACTGGACGACAGCGCCTCCGCTCTGGATTTCGCCACCGAGGCGGCTCTGCGCAAGGCTATCGCACATGATACAACAAACATGACTGTTTTTATCGTGTCTCAGCGCGCAAATTCCATTCGTCACGCGGATAAGATTATCGTGCTGGACGACGGCGCTGCCGTTGGTATCGGCACACATAAGGAGCTGCTGAAAACTTGTGAGGTATACCGCGAGATATGCAGCTCCCAGCTCAGCGAAGAGGAGGTTGACGCAGAATGAAAAAGCAATCTGTTTTAATGCGAATGCTCTCCTACACCAAGCCATATGCAGGATATCTTGTCCTGTCGCTGGCGGCGGCGGTCATCAGCGTGGCGGCGTCACTCTATGCTCCCGTTATCATCGGTAAGGCGGTCAACTATATCGTGGGCGAGGGGAACGTTGACTTCGGCATGACGTTGAATTATGTTATACAGCTTTGTATCGCGGTGGGCATATCGGCGTTTTTCAGCTGGATAATGTCCGTCTGCACAAACAAAATATCCTACTGCACCGTACACGACCTGCGCCGTGAGGTGTACGAAAAGATAAACACTCTGCCGCTGAAATATATCGACAGCAGCTCCCGCGGCGACATTATCAGCCGCGTTACCGTTGATGTGGAGCAGATATCCGACGGTATGCTCCAAGGCTTTTCACAGTTCTTCACGGGCATTATAACCATTCTCGGCACAATATATTTCATGCTCAGCATAAATGTAAAGATAGCCCTTGTGGTCATCCTTATCACGCCCCTTTCCCTGTTTGTGGCGGCGTTTATAACCAAAATATCCCATGATAAATTCCGCGAGCGCTCCGCGGTACAGGGCGAGCTCAGCGGCTGTATCGAGGAGCTTGTTGGCGGACAGCAGATAGTCAAGGCGTTCGCGTATGAGGACAGGGCGCAGGAGAAATTCGAGGAGATAAACGCCCGTCTTTATAAGTGCGGACTTAAAGCGCAGTTTTACTCCGCCCTCACAAACCCCTGCACCCGATTTGTAAACGGACTTGTTTATGCGGCGACGGGAGTTTTCGGCGCAGTTGCGGTTTTATCGGGCAGCGGCATAATGCAGGTGGGAAGTATCGCCACATTTTTAAGCTATGCCAACCAGTATACAAAGCCGTTCAACGAGATAACGGGCGTTATTACGGAATTGCAGGCTTCATTTGCTTCGGCGCGGCGTATTTTTGCGGTGCTGGACGAGCTTTCCGAGTCCTCCGACGAAAACAGTGCCGAGATAAAGGACAGCACAGGCAGCATCGACATAAAGGACGTTTCATTCTCCTATGTTCCCGAGCGGCCGCTTATCGAGCATCTTAATTTATCCGTCAAGCCGGGACAGCGTATCGCCATTGTAGGTCCCACGGGCTGCGGCAAGACAACATTCATCAACCTGCTTATGCGCTTTTACGATGTAACGGGCGGAGAGATACTCATTGACGGCGTAAATATAAAGGATATGAAGCGCAGAAGCCTGCGCAGTCTGTACGGTATGGTCTTGCAGGACACATGGATATTCACGGGCACGGTGCGCGAAAATATCGCCTACGGACGTCCCGACGCCACCGACGAGGAGATAAAGCAGGCGGCAATGACCGCCCACGCTCACAGCTTCATCAAGCGCCTTGAAAACGGCTATGATACCATGCTTTCCGAGGACGGCGGCAATCTCTCACAGGGACAGAAACAGCTGCTTTCCATCGCCCGTATCATGCTCACCGACCCCGATATGCTTATTCTGGACGAGGCTACCTCCAGCATTGATACCATGACCGAGCAGCGCATACAAAAGGCGTTTGCCAAGCTTATGACGGGCAGGACAAGCTTTATTATCGCTCACCGCCTGTCCACCATTCGCGACGCTGACCTTATCCTTGTAATGAAGGACGGCAGCATTATCGAGCAGGGCAATCACGAGGAGCTGCTGGCAAAACAGGGCTTCTATGCAAATCTGTTCTACTCGCAGTTTGAGCAGGCATAAAATAAGTATAAATAATTATAGTGCAATATGCTCCGTATGGGAGCTGATATTGCACTATTTTTTATGCATATATTTTAGCGCTTGGGTCGGAAAGCTGTATCGGTCACTTGAAAACGCTCTCGATTATCCTGCCCGATTCCGCAGTGGAGTAGCGCCAGCTGTCGATGCGCTTACAGCTTTCGGGGACAAAATATTTCAGCTTGGGCAGGGCATAGGTGCCGCCGAAAACGTCCACGATGATCAGCTTGACCTTCATCTTTTCGGGGATAAGCGCCTTTATGTACACGCTGCAATGCTGTCCCGGGCGGACGCCCTCTTTCGGCTCGGCAAGTCCCGCAAGATTGGGGGTAAGCTCGATAAAAACGCCGTAATCCTCCACCGAGCGCACAATGCCCGAGACGGTCTCGCCGTAGGAAAACAGGGCGGCGTTTTCCTCCCATGTACCAAGCAGCTCCTTGTGTGAGAGCCATATCCTTCCGTTGCCCGTGCCCTTTATTATTACGCGGATATCCTGATTGGGCGCAAATCTGTCCGAGGGGTGGGAGATACGGGAAATGGAGATAGCGTCTATGGGCACAAGGGACGGTATCCCGCACCCGATATCGACAAACGCGCCGAACTGCTCAAGGTGCGTCACCTTTGCGGGGATAATGTCGCCCGGGGTGAGCAGGGAAATAAAGCTGTCCATACATTCCTGCTGCACGGCGCGGCGGGACAGAGTTGCCGTATACTGTCCGTCCGCCCCTCGTTCGATTTTTGTCACCTTGAAGCATACGGGCTTGTTTACCTTGGTAATGAGGGCTATATCCTTGGTCGTGCCGTCGGCGATGCCGATAGCGCCCTCTTCGCGCGGGATTATTCCCTTGGCGCACGGCAGCTCCACGATGAGATTGTGCGCGTTGTCGCAGACTGCCGCCCTTGCTTCTAATATCCTGCCCTGCTGCATTGCCTCCTGCAGGGAATATATGGATTTTATTGCCGCCATATTTTCGGCAGTACCGATCAGAGCGCCCTCCGGGCTGAATGTATTCATTTTATACCTCCAATTTTTTTGATAAATCGCAGCGGCGCTCATTGGCTGTACGGTATCAGCCGGCGCCGCTCCTTTCTCTCAATATTATGCGGTGAAGCGGAGGTATATTCTTGCATTATGATTTGGTGCGAATATTTCTTCCGCCGTAGCCTATAATAATACGCGATACATTTTTAGCGTCCTCGCTGCGGCATACGACTTCAAGGGTAGGGCAGGTGCGCATACTTACCTCGGGCGTCGGGTCGTCGTCGGGGATCTCCACCGCCGATACCGTACCGTTATATAAAGGAGAGGTCACGGTGGGGTTGAAGCCGCTGAATAATATAAATCCGCGGCGGTCATCTACCGTATGCTGATGAAGCTTGTCGTAAACATTTATCTCGGAAAATGAGGATATATATTTTTTTAAAGCCGATGCCGCGATCTCCGCCGTATTTATGGAGTCAAATTCCGCTGTATATTTCATAAAAACACGTCCTTTCATATTCTTTATACTATTTTGATAAATTTTTTTTGAATAATTACAGAAAATAATTGCCTTTTTAGTATAAAACGTGTTATAATATAATATGTGTTATCATTTTTACGGAAAGGACGGCTGAAAATGAATATTATTATCGGAGATATTCTTGTTATGAAGAAAAAACACCCCTGCGGCAGCAACAGAATGACCGTCCTTAGAGCAGGTATGGACTTCAAACTGCGCTGTGAGGGCTGCGGTCACGAGTTCATGGTTGCAAGAAGCAAGATAGAAAAAAATATTAAGCTTATCGAGCATTGCGAAAAAGAGCC
>JBJEQM010000048.1:0-2759 GCA_051881755.1 Oscillospiraceae bacterium | reverse complement strand
CGGGCTGTCGCCCGACAAGGGAGCTTGACGACGAGTGGCTGGGTTATAGCTGTCGTATTTGTCTATAGGTTGATTGAAGATCAGTATTATTTCACATTCCATTATACCGCACTTACGGAGGATAATTTGGCGAAATCGGAATCGAATAAAAATTTTTTCCAATTACCAATTTTCAATAATATCTTCGCCGTTCCTGAAGCGGACGAGATTATCCGTCAGACGGTCAAGATACGCCGTCTTGCAGGAGAAGCTTGTCACGCCGTTGAAGCGTATAATTGTACGTCTGTCAGCAGAGGGGAAGAATTCCAGCGTGTCATCTCCGGTCGCAGATTTTATGGCAACCGTCAGCGCAGGCTCGCCCTCGGGCTCGTCGAAGCAAAGCTGCTCGGCAGGGGTGCGGAGAATGAACTGATAGAATTTCTTGAACTTTTCCGCGTCCACATCTTCTCCGTCCATTTTGACGGCAAATTCATCGCTGCCGCCGCTGAGGTCGAAATGGGCGGTCTCGCTGCCCGTAAAGTCAATGGTGGTGACTCCGTAAATATAGTTGCCCGTTATCATTGTGGTGGTGATATCCAGCGGCATTACCGTCAGCCACGGCAGGCTTGTCTCGGCAAAGCAGTATATGACATCAATGCCGCTTGCCATAACGTAGCGCGACTTGCCGTAGTTTTCATCGGTAAATTCGCTGCCCACGGTCAAAGTAAAGCTCTCCCCCGCAATATCGAAATCGAATACCGCATAAGGGTCGTCGAAGCCGTACTCCGCCTTCTGCTCGTCGTCGGGATTGAGCACCGCAAAGCTGTCCGCCGTCAGACCGAACACATCGGAAGTAACATCGTTGCTCTTTTCGGGATTGAGGTCAAGCGTAACGGGAGATGTCAGACGGTGTGAGGAGGAATTGGCAATGATAGCGTCGCTGTCCTCTTCCTGCCTTGTATCATACTCAATAACGATATCGTAGTCGATATCCTTGCGGCTGATAGCTATTTTGTTTATGCGTGTGTAATCCGTGGTATCGTCCTCGCTCGCCGCAGTTTTTGCTGTGTAGACCGTCTTGTTTACGCAGTTGGTCTTATCCAGCATAAAGCAGCTCACGTCGGAGGAATTTACCGTATAAACGGTATTTTCGCCCTTGAAGCACATATAAAGCTTGCTGCTGCCGGGAACGCTGTTTCCGATGCAGATGTCCTTGACGGTCTTGTCGGAATCCGCAAATTCCACAGTATACTCCGCCGTCGGAGCGTCCAGACCGTAGATGGAAAGGTCGGGAGCGTTTTCGTCCACCGTCTGCTGAGAGGTCAATGTAGCCGCATTCTGAATAAGCGTATTGATAACATTTCCGTCAATGGGCGCGTAAAGATACTCAAAGACCGTCCACATATAATTGCCGTCCTTGCCCACGCGCTCCACCTTATATTCCGAGGTCTCGTTCTTTATGGTAAGGGTCTCGATATCCTCGGGATTTTTATCGAACAGCAGAGAGGAGGTTACCTCCGTCTCCGTCTCTTCCTCTTCCTCATCTTTGGGGGCGGTAAGCTTTAACGCCACCGCCGCGCCTATGAGAAGCACCAGTACGATACCGATAATGATTATAAATTTTATCTTCGACTTCATTACTTATGTCTCCTTCTGAGCCATACAACGATGCCCGTTACAAGGACAACAAGAGGTATAAGGACGATAAATACCCAGAACGTGCCGGAGTACTTCGCCGCGTCGGTATCAAATGTAGCCGCGGAGAGATCCTTTGCCACAATTGTGATGCCCGTGGACTTGCCCGTCATTTTGTTGATAATGGAGATAAAGTAGTCGCCGTTGTTGTAATGTGTGCTGGAGGTCAGATACTCTCCCACCATGTCGGAGGAGCCGATAACAAGCAGATTGGACAGACGCTGGTTGTTGTCGCTGTCGAATGTGTACTTGTTGGAGAGCGCAATGGTATTGTATACGCCCATAGTCTCGGTAATATCGGGCTCGACGCCGTTCATAGCCTGCTCCTGCATTTCCTCGGTGAGCACGAAAGCGGTGCTGTCCGTGGAGAGCAGCGAGGTGGTGGAAACATTGCCCGAATATTCGTACAAAAGCGTAATGGGACGAGCATTGTAGGATACAACAGGCAGTGAGGTCTGAGCAACGTTTGCGGAGTAGTCGTTATCCTGAATATAGTTCTTTACGGCGTAATATGTGCTGGTGGATACAAGGTTATTCTGGTTTGTATCGCCCACAACGCTGTAATCCACCTTGATTCCCCACTCTGCAAGGAACGCGTCGATGTTGGCGGTGGACTTCTGAGAAATTCCCGCAAGGTATATCATGTTCTTGCCGTAATTTCCGCCGTTTTCCATAAAGGTATAAAGCTGGTCGATAATATCCTCGGAGAAGTCATTGGTAGGCGCGTTAATGACTATCATGTCCGCCTCCATGGGGATAGGGTCTGTGAGAGGATTTACCAAAGATACGTCAAAGCCGTCGTTTTCCAGCAGGGACTGCAAAGCCTCGTCGGAAGTACCCGTTGTGTCCGCCTGAAGTATTACCGCAGACATAGGCTGGGGGTCTGTAACGTACATTATAGCAGATGTCAGCACCTGCTCCGCCTTGGAGGAGATGATCTGCTGTGAGAAGGTCTGATAGCTGAACTCCGTGTTGAACAGGTCGCTGACGCTCAGCACCTTGATGCTGTTTATTGCGCCTGTGCTCTTGTCAACGCAGGATACAACAATGCTGTTGGACGTGATATCGCCCTTGTATATTTCCTG
>JBJEQM010000047.1:0-2771 GCA_051881755.1 Oscillospiraceae bacterium | reverse complement strand
CACCCTCAGCAGCTGCGAAGGACTCGTGACCTGCAAGGAATGCAAAGCACTTTGTCTCGTCCTCAAGGAGCATCTTGCCGAGGTTGCCGTGACCAAGACCAACCTTACGCTGGTCAGCAACAGAGCCGGGAATACAGAAAGCTTGAAGTCCCTCGCCGATAGCTGCAGCAGCGTCAGCAGCTCTTGTGCAGCCCTTCTTTATTGCGATAGCGCAGCCAACTGTGTAAGCCCACTTTGCATTTTCAAAGCAGATAGGCTGAATGCCCTCTGTGATCTTGTAAGGGTCAAAGCCCTTTGCCTTACAGATCTCTGCGCACTCTTCGATAGTGTTGATGCCGTAGCTGTTGATAACCGCAAGGATCTGCTTTTCTCTTCTCTCATATGATTCAAATAAAGCCATCGTAGTAATCCTCCTTATTCTTTTCTGGGGTCGATGATCTTAACAGCGTCAGCAACTCTGCCGTACTGTCCCTGAGCCTTTTCAAAAGCGTCCTTGACGTCCATGCCGCCCTTGATGAAGTCCATCATCTTGCCGAAGTTGATAAACTTGTAACCGATGATCTCATCGTCCTCGTTGAGAGCGATCCCTGTAACATAACCGTCTGTCATTTCGAGGTAACGGGGACCCTTCTTGAGAGTACCGAACATTGTACCAACCTGAGAACGGAGACCCTTACCGAGGTCCTCAAGACCTGCGCCGATGGAAAGACCGTCCTCGGAGAATGCGCTCTGGGAGCGGCCGTATACGATCTGGAGGAACAGCTCTCTCATAGCTGTGTTGATAGCGTCACAGACAAGGTCTGTGTTAAGAGCCTCGAGGATAGTTCTGCCGGGGAGGATCTCAGCAGCCATAGCAGCGGAGTGAGTCATACCGGAGCAGCCGATAGTCTCAACGAGAGCTTCCTGGATAACGCCCTCCTTAACGTTGAGGGTCAGCTTACAAGTACCCTGCTGAGGAGCACACCAGCCGATACCGTGTGTAAAGCCGGAAATATCCTTGACGTCCTTGGCCTTAACCCACTTTGCTTCTTCGGGGATAGGTGCGCAGCCGTGTGCAACGCCCTGCTTAACGCAGCACATGGTTTCAACTTCATGAGTATAATTCATTATTATTACTCCTTTCATAATTGCAGCATTTTTTTATGCCAATTGCATACACTAAGATTATATAACATTTTTCGTCCAAAATCAAGTGTTTTTTTACATTTTGTGATTATTTTAACGATGACTTAATAATTTATCGCTATTCGTCGTCATTATCCCGCAGACGGAGCACATAATCGGGGGGCAAGTCCTCCTTGACGGCGATGAGGAATTTTATCTTTTTACCCTCGGCGGTGAACATTTTCTCATGCTCCGTTTCAAGATTGTACTCGTAGCCGCTTTCGTGGAGGTCGCGGGTTATATAGGTTATCTTAAAGCCCGTCTCCTCAAAATATGGTATAGACTCCTCAAAAAGCCCGTCATCATCGGTCTTGAAGTGTATCTCGCCGCCGTCCTTAAGGAATGTGCGGTATTGATAAAGCTGCCTGCGGTGAGTAAGACGGTGCTTCTTGTGCTTTTTGCGCGGCCACGGGTTGCAGAAGTTGATGTATATGCGGTCAATGCGGTCGTTTTCATCAAAGCTGGCGGAGATGTTCTCGATGTTGGCAGACACAAGGTAAATGTTGTCGGGGGTCTTGTCCGCAGACTCGAAAGCGGCGACTACCGTGCGGCGGGCAACGGCAAGCATCTCGCTCTTAATGTCCATGGCTATCCAGTTGATGTCGGGATATTTCAGCGCCGCCTGAGCCGCAAATCCACCCTTTCCGCAGCCAAGCTCGGCGTAAACGGGCTTGTCGTTGGGGAACAGGTCGTTCCATCTGCCCTTGTGTTCTTCCGCGTGTTCAATGTAAAAGGGACAAGCCGCCAGCTCGGGGCGCGCCCATTTTTTTCTTCTTATCCTCATATTATAATAGTATCCTTTGCTTTTATTTTTAGTGAATAGTGAATGGTGAATAGTTAATAGTGAATAGTGAGCGCACAAAGCTACCCACTTTACATTGTTAACCAATTGCAATAAGTAGAAAGTTATATTTATAAATCAAAGTTCTTTTTCATTTTTTTGTACGATGTTTTGCTGCTGAAATAGGTACGTCTGCGATTAATCATATCAAATACCATATGTTTAGCCTTTTCAGCAGACTGGATTTCAGGCAATATGTTATCTAAACAATAATTGTAAAAATCCTCATGCCACTTTATATAAATTGTACGTTCTTCTTTTACTGAACCATGAATATGGCTGCATTTTTGATAAAAAGAATTCTTTAGTAAAGTAAGATAATCCTCAAAATATTTTTTCCCATCTTCATAGTCTCCTTTTAGGAAACAAAGCATTGATAAATCGTACAATTCCCAGAAAAGAGAATCCTTTTGAGTTTCTTCAACATTGCGTTTTAACACATCTTTGGCAAACTCTAAATTTTTGAATTGTCGATATTCTCTTACTTTTAATAACGCTGCATTTGCAAATTCTTCAATTTCTGAGTTAAATAATTCATCACAGTTTTTAAGTCTTGGTCTGTATTCAGCATACTGTTTACCTTTACCTACAATAACTCTGCCACCAAAATCATAAGCACGCACTGTATTAAGATCCTTTGTATGTTCCCATAAAAAAGATATTGCAACATTCAAATAAGAACCTTTATCAAAACCACTTGGTTCAAAATCCACATTTATCAGAAAATAGTCATTATCATCTATCCATGAACGAGATGAACCTACTC
>JBJEQM010000046.1:0-2775 GCA_051881755.1 Oscillospiraceae bacterium | reverse complement strand
CTCTGTGCAATTCCAAGAGATATGCCGTCAAAAAGTGCGCAGACCTTCGTAATTATACCTGCGCAGGCAAGGGGGATATCACGTCCGAAACGGGATAACTCGCCATAGTGACCCAATACATTGTTCAGAACAATGCTGATTATCGTGCTTGCAAACTGCATTGCACCTGCGGAAATGCCTATCTTAATGATCTTGCAGACGCTGCTTGCTTTCAGCCGATAGTCCCTTGCCGTCAGCTTTACACTTTTGAAATTTCTGAAATAGAGAATTATCATGACCGCCGAAACTAACTGTCCTATTACGGTCGCATAAGCCGCACCCGACATTCCCATATCAAAGCCGAAGATCAGCACGGGGTCAAGGATACAGTTCAGTATTGTTCCCGACAAAATGGAGATCATTGCATACCGCGGACTTCCGTCTGCACGGATAAGCTGGCTCGCTCCTGTAACGAGCATGGAAAGGGGCGTGCCGACGGCAATAATACGGGTATATTCTATGGCGTATTCCAGCGTCTGATTTCTGCCTCCGAATAATATCAGTATCGGGCGCAGGAAAATCAATGTGATCACCCCGATAATAATACCTGTCAAGATCATTAAGGTAATGCTGTTAGCTGCTACAGACTTTGCTTTGCTGTCCTCCTTGCTGCCAAGATACAGGCTGAATGAGGACGCACCGCCGACGCCGAAGGTCATTGCAAGCGCAGCCACTATCAATATTAACGGGAAAGCCACGTTTGTTGCGGCATTTCCCAGTTCTCCGATGCTGTTTCCCACGAATATCTGGTCAACAATGTTATATATCGAGCTTACCAGACTGCTTGCGACCGCAGGAATTGAATATTTTATGATAAGTTTGCCGATGGATTCGGTTTCCAACGGGTTTTTAGCTTGTGATATTTCACTGTTTTCCAATTTTACTCCTCCATTCTGTGCCATACTTTTTGATTGATGTTTTCCATCATCTGCTCCATCGTCCGCTCGGTCATATCAATATCCTGCGGTGATATGTCGGAACATAAAGTATGGTAGAAATCACTGTGTATTTCCTTGATTCGTTTTACTGCCGGCAAGCCTTTTGACGTCAGGTACAGGCGCTTTATTCGCTTGTCATTTTCGTCGCAGACGACTTCCACATAGCCGATCTCCGTCAGTTTTTTTATGCTTTTGGTAAGCGTTGCCTTATCTACCCGTATGCACTCCACCATTTCCTGTGCAGAAGCGCCTGGGTGGTCGTAGATATATTCCGCATAGAATTGCTGACCCCACCCGATCTCAAAATCCGCCAATCCGCGGTCGTAATACATTTTCATCAGCCTGTCAAGTATAGAAATGCAGCGCCCTAAATTCGGAAAATTATCATTCATATTTTCTTTCACCTGCTTCCAAAGTATAATATATCACAAATTAGTAGCGCACGCAACTATTTTGCTTTGCAAAAGTATGTCTTTTTTGTAAAGTATGAAATTGTTAAAAAACTGATCCGCTCGTACTCGGATAAACGGGTACGGGCGGACGATATTGAGCACTCATTAAAGTAAAAAAACTTCGCAAAATCCACATATGCAAAATTTTGCTTGATTTTTTGTACACTTTTTAATCGAAGATTAGTATAAGCACTCATTAAAGTAAAAAAACTGCGCAAAATCCACAGTATTCGCTTACGTTATGCATTCCTGCCCATTTCGTAAGCCTGCCGCATATACTTCGTGTTATTGACCTCGCCTGTCTGCCATACTCCCGATGCGTAAATAACTCCCTTTTCAATTGGGTCTGTAAGGCAGTCCTCGGTAAATCCGCGCAGACCCTCGACCGCTTTTTCAAGCATAGCCTTGTTCGTATCTGCGGCGGTGACGATAAAGTAAAATTCCTTGCCGCATATCTCGGTGTATCGCGGAACAGTCCTGTCTATAAGGGTTTTAAGCTGAGCGTTCATTGTGTAGAAATAAACCGGAGTTGCAAGGACGATAACGTCCGCATTGACCATTTTATGAAGAATTTCCGCCATATCGTCATTCTGAACGCACTTGTGAGTATCATTGCATACGCCGCAGCCGGTACAGTAGTTTATCTTTTTGTCACGGAGAAAAATTTTCTCGGCGGTATTGCCGCTGTCCAATGCGCCGCGGAGAAATTCATCGCAGAGAGTATCGGAATTGCCGCCTTTGCGCGGGCTTGCGGATATAATAAGTATATTTTTCATTATCCTGCTCCTTATCTGAACGATTTTCTGTATATTTCCACGCAGTCCTCATGGGACATCTTCGCAGGGTCGCAGGCGAACAGTCCGCCCATAGTTTCACGGGCATTTTTTGCAAGGGTATCAAGCTCACCCTCGGTAATGCCGTAATCGGACATTTTCAGGTCATCAACGCCGCAGGCTTTTTGCAGGTCTTTAAGAGCGGTGATAAAATCCTCGGGTTTGGAAGCGTTCTCCATTCCCAGCAGCTTTGCCATTTTTACAAAACGCTCGCCGCAGACGTTTCGGTCTATGAAATATCTGAAATATTCCACGGATATCATAATAAGTCCCGCGCCGTGGGGCAAGTCCTGATGATATGCGCTCATGGCGTGCTCCATTGAATGTTCGCTTGTGCATGAGCCGACCATCATCGAATAGCCCGACATTGTATTTGCAAAGGCAACGTGCTCTCTCGCTTCGAGGTCGTTTCCGTCCGCTACTGCTCGGGGAAGATACTTGGCGATATTTGATATTGCCGCCTCCTGTACCATTTCGCTCATAAGATTTCTGTGCATGGAGATATATCCCTCA
>JBJEQM010000045.1:0-2775 GCA_051881755.1 Oscillospiraceae bacterium | reverse complement strand
ACAATTACTAATCAATTATTATTATACGCTATTCTTATAATGTCGTCAATATTTGCTTCTTCAAGACGAATATCCTTTATCTTCGCCTGCTTGCCGATGTCGCTCATAAGCTCGGCGGCGGTTATCTCGTCCTTGCGGAAGCGGTATATAGTCTGCGCGCCCTCGGACTTTATTATCTCCGCCTTGGGGTGTGGGATATTGTGTTCGCTGTAAAATTCCACTATAAGCTGACGATATGGCGCGATACGGTCGGCTATATCATCAAGGGAGCCGTCCTCCACGATAACGCCGTTGTTTATTATAATGATACGCTTGCAAAGCTCCTGTATATCGCCCAGGTCGTGAGTGGTGAGTATGACCGTGGTTTGGCGCTCCGCGTTTATCTCCTTGATAAAGCGGCGGATTGCGTGCTTTGCGTCCACGTCCAGACCGATGGTAGGCTCGTCAAGAAAGAGTACGTCGGGGGAGTGGAGCATTGCCGCCGCAAGGTCGCCCCTCATGCGCTGACCGAGGGAAAGTTGCCGCACGGGCGTGTCGATAATGCTGCCGATATTCAGTATATCGTCCATCATTTTCATATTGCGGTTGAATGTATCGTCGGGTACATTGTATATGCGGCGGAGCAGCTCAAAGCTTTCGCCAAGGCGCAAGTCCCAGTAAAGCTGTGTGCGCTGACCGAACACAACGCCAAGCTGCTTTACAACGGATTTTCTGTCCTTTTCGGGAGAGATGCCGTTGATAAGTATTTCTCCCGATGTGGGGGAGAGTATGCCCGACATCATTTTTACCGTGGTGCTTTTGCCCGCGCCGTTGGGTCCGATGTAGCCCACAATCTCGCCCTTTTCAATGGAAAAGCTGATGTCGTTCACGGCGGTGACTATCTTTTTTTCCGCCTTGAAAAGTCCCTTGACGGCGCCTTTCAGACCCTTTTCCTTTTTTACCGTTTTAAATTGTTTTACAAGATGATCAACTTCTATAACAGGCATAAAATGTCCTCCATTCTGTATATATTACGAGCCCGCGCTCTCATACTGCTTGAAACCAACTCGGAACACACGGCAGGATATTGCGAAAAGCAGTAACCCTATTGCCAATGTAATGAACGCCATGCCGTACGGCAGCGATACCATGGAATCCTTGCCGAGGAACTCAGACGCGGGATAAAAGCATACCCATGATACGGGCAGCACGAATGTAAATATTATCTGTACGACACGCGGGTACATTGTCAGCGGATACATATTTGTGCGGTTGAATATCTCCTGCATAAAGGAGGAGATGTGCATGGGGCTTTTGCTCCAGAAGGTCAGAGAGCCAAGGATAAGGTATATGCCGCCGCGGAGCAGAGTCGCGCCGATAACGGTGCATATCATGCATAGGGTGTTGTATAATGTCCAGCGGAAATCTACTGCGTAACAGCCGTAGATGAAAAGTATAATGCCGGGGATAAGGTCGGTTATGCCGAAGATGTTCAGCTCACCCAGGAGAAACTGGAACAGGGTGCTCATGGGGCGCAAGCGCAGCCTGTCCAGTTCGCCGTGGATTATCTGATAGCCCATCCACCACGTTTTGGAGAAGAATATAACGGACAGACCGTGGCTTAAAATTGATACGCCGTAGAGAAACGCAAGCTGCTTGTAGTCCCAGCCCGCAAGGTCGTTGAACTCCATTACAACAAAGCGTATGGTGGCGAACGCCACAAGGAATTGTATGGGGTTTGATATGAGCCAGCCGATGAACGCCGCAGGATATTCAAAGCAGGACTGCACCGACAGCCTTGCCGAAAGCAGCGCTACCGACATATAGTGCCGAAGTGTTTTCATAATATCAGCCTCCTTGTACAAGCACGCGCTTCTCGATACGCTTCTGCGCGATAATGAGTATGACCGTCAGCGCCGCCAGCCACAGCGCCTGTATGCCAAGAGCGCGTATGCTTTCGGTTATGTCGTATTTGCCGATGTAAATGCCAAGCGGAGTCTGGAACATATACACGAACGGCAGGCAGTTTACCGCCGTCCGCAGCCATGCGGGGAAGAACCATATTGGTATCATTGCGCCCGAAAGCATATTGACGAAATGGTACTTTACCGAGAACGCGGGACCCAGGTCGATGGCGGTAAAGGCTATCATGGCAAACAGGGCGGAGAACGTCCAGTTTATGCCGTAGCCCAGGACAAAGCTTGGGATAAACAGCAGAAAATGTCCTGCCGACGCGGGCACGGGCAGACCGAATATGAGCAGCGCCACAATAAAAATGGGAAGGGTGCTGCGGAAAAAGCATATGACAAGGTTGCCCATATCCTCCGCAAGATACATACCGAACAGGTTCACGGGCTTTATCATGTCCGTTGCGATGCTGCCCGTTTTTACAGCGTCGGATATCCTGTCCTCAACGCCCATGTAGTACAGCGAGCCCATAATGGCGGATATGACGGTGTAGGTTATCATGGAATCGCCCGTAACGCCGTGAGCAACGTCCGTGCCGCCGTACGCGGCTTTCCAGAAAAAGCCTACCGAAAGCATTATAAGCGCCTGCATTATTGTGTAGGTCAGCACCTCCATGCGGTAGGCAAGCATAGTTTGCATACGCAGCTTTGCAATATAAAGATACGTTTTCATTAAATTCCCCCTTGTTGTCATAAAAAAAGCCGCCGGAAAAGCTCCGACGGCGTATCGACAGTATTACAGCGCGTGTTATCGCGGCATTACTCCGAAAGGACAGGCTTCTCTTTTTCCATATATGATGTTAGCGGCGGTATTCTTGATGTATGTCAT
>JBJEQM010000044.1:1642-2778 GCA_051881755.1 Oscillospiraceae bacterium | reverse complement strand
ATTGGATTTCGGCGCAGATTTTTTTCCGTTTTTTATTGGTGTTTAGTATTAGTATCAAGTATCCTTATAAAATGATTAGCCTCGCGGAGAACATGGTCGGCAAGGAGAGGAAGTATCAGCGAGCGGACGCGGCAGCTTTCTATGCCCTGCGTACCTGCCGCCTTGAAATCCCTGAATTTTACCGTCTCGGCTTTGGAATCGGCAGTCATGGCTCTGCTCTGGGCGTTATCGCAGCTTTGCAGCAGCTTGGAATAATCCTCCGTAAACATATCAGCCGACTTTATCAGCTCGGTTTCAGTGGGGTCAAGCAAGCCGCGGATAAACATGGCGTGCTCCATCATTATCCTGTTCCAGAAGCACTCGACCTCCTTCATAGACTGAGCGCCCACGGTGCCGTCCTCCTCCAGCATACGCACATATTTCCTGTAAAGCTTTGCTTCTCTAAGGATATGCTCGATAAGCAGAGGGTAGTTCATTGTAAACATACGGCAGCTGAGAATGCCGCTAAGTATATCCTCTTTCAGCGTGATAAGACCGTCCAGAAGCTTCAGCGCACGTCTGTTAAGCTCCTTTACTCCGGAATATAGGTCGGCTTTGTTATGGAATTTGCAGCACTTTAACCGCAGCTCGCGGTCGGTCAGGCTGCTGTCGATACGGATACCCGTAAAGCGTTCGGTCTGCCTTTCGGCGGTGCGTGTAAACTCGGTAACTATCTCCCCCGACTTCAGCACCTTGTCGCTTACAATACCGTCGCTCAGAGTGATCGCGCGGCTCAGAAGCCGTTCAAATTCATTCTTAAAAAATTCCGCTCTTGCAGAAAATTTCGGGTCTGCCGGAGTAAAGCCTGCTTTGAGGAACAGAGAATGTTCTTTCATTATACGTCCGAAAAACAGGTGCAGCTCCAGAGACTCCGCAATATAGTTGTCAGTATGCATATTTATCGCCGCTTCCCCGTGGGGAAACGCACTCCTTTCCATATAGTATTCGATACTGACATTATATTCATCATGGGGCGTTTTAGTGAATAGTGGTGCACATTATATGCCGCAAATTTTCGTAGGGGACGGGTCTCCCGTCCCGACACGATTTTTGTATAAAAAATAGTGAACAGCGAGAAAAACTCTCACTATTCACTA
>JBJEQM010000044.1:0-1542 GCA_051881755.1 Oscillospiraceae bacterium | reverse complement strand
TATTCACTAATTCCGACAATTACGCCATTTCCTCCGCAAGCTTATCAAGCTGTGCAAGGCTGTTCTCGTCAAGAGCGGATTTGATCTGTACCGTTGTTTCGGTGTACTCTATATTTGCGCTCTTTTCAAGCATTGCTTTCATTACCTTTGCCGCCATGGGTGCCCATGTGCCGTTTTCTATCATGCCTATCTTTCTGTTTTTGTAGCCGCGCTCGGTGAGAGCCTCGATGAATGTGCGCATAAAGGGGAAGATGTCCGCGTTGTATGTAGTGGTGGCGAGGACAAGTCTGTCATAGCGGAACGCGTCCTCAACGGCTTTCGACATATCATTGCGGGCAAGGTCGGATATTGATACCTTGATACCCTTGGCGGATATCTTCTCGGCAAGCAGCTCGGCAGCTTTCTTGGTGTGACCGTAAACGGAGGTATACGCAATGAAAACGCCCTCGCTCTCGGGTGTGTATGATGACCACTTGTCATAAAGTCCGATATAATATGCAAGGTTTTCCGTAAGCACGGGACCGTGGAGAGGGCAGATTGTGGCAATATCAAGCTTTGCAGCCTTTTTCAGCAAAGCCTGCACCTGCGCGCCGTACTTGCCCACAATGCCGAAGTAATAGCGGCGAGCTTCGTAAGCCCAGTCCTCGTCGGTATCGTTTGCGCCGAACTTGCCGAAGCCGTCGGCGGAGAAAAGCACCTTGTCCGCGCTGTCGTAGGAAACAAGCACCTCGGGCCAGTGTACCATGGGCGCGGTGAGGAATGTCAGGGTGTGCCTGCCAAGCTCAATGGTGCTGTTTTCGGCAAGGACGACCTGTCTATCGGCAAAATCCGTGCCGAAGAACTGCTTCATCATGGTGAACGCCTTTGCGGAGGCGGCAATTTTCGCGTTGGGGTATTTCTCCGCAAAAACGGCGATATTGGAGGAATGGTCGGGCTCCATGTGATGTACAACGAGATAGTCGGGAGCCTTGCCGTCCAGAACCTTTTGTATATTTGCGAGCCACTCGCCGCCGAAGCGCGCGTCCACGGTATCCATAACGGCGGACTTTTCGTCGTCGATAACGTAGGAGTTATAGCACATTCCGTTGGGGACAACATACTGACCCTCGAAAAGGTCAATGTCGCGGTCGTTTACGCCCACATATTTTATATCCTTTGTGATTTCCATTTATAAACATTCCTTTCTGCGATTCAATATTTTTTTATCGTTATTATTATATCATTCGACAAAAAGATTGTCAATATATTATCAGGGCTTTTGAATGGTATTTTCTTCGGGAGATATGCAAAGAAAACGGATTGCCGCAAAACGTTTTTATTTGGCTGTTTTGACCCGTAACTCACATTGTGCGCCCGATTTTGCGTTCGTTTGCTTTATACCGCACATTCCCGCCATACTCTGTGCGGCGCAATTTTCAAATACGCTCCGCTGTTTGAAAATGGAAAACGCCGTTTGCTTTTTTGGGTCAAGTTAGTCGGATTTGGATTTCTTTTGCCTGCGGACTAACTTTTTTGCAATCGGCGTTTTTATTGTAATGTTTC
>JBJEQM010000043.1:0-2782 GCA_051881755.1 Oscillospiraceae bacterium | reverse complement strand
CTTTTCAAGATTGTCGGCTTGATTTTTTCCATATTTTAAATGGTGTTTAGTATAATATTGCAGAACACATAGTCGGGAGGTTCAAATATGGCAGACGTTTTTATAAGCCATAGTTCCAAAGATAAGGAAATTGCGGAGCTGATATGCAATACTCTTGAAGCAAACGGAATAAAGTGCTGGATGGCGCCGAGAGATATAAGGGGCGGCGACGACTGGTCAGCCGCAATTACCGACGCTATAAGCGAGTCAAAGGTCTTTATCATCGTATACAGCAAAAACTCGGCGCAGTCCACGCAGGTGCCCCGCGAGATCGCTCTGGCGGACTCCGCTCATTCCCACATTATACCATATAAAATAGACGATACCGAGCTTTCATCAAGCTTCAAGTATTATCTCACCTCAAACCACTGGGTCAACGCACAGTCCTCCACGGGCGGCTACAATATCGACGAGCTTATTTCGGCTGTAAGCGGCGCGCTCAGCATGGATAATTCGCCAAAGGTCACGGTAAACAACGTGGTCATAAATATGGCGTCCATCAATCAGAATTTCCATGCCGCGCCGACTCCCGAGCCTGTTCATCAGCCTGACCCTGTTCCTGTACGTCAATATGAGCAGGACAGACAGCCCGAGCCCGACAGGCAGCCCAAACCTGCTTATCATGCCGCTGCCGCCGCCAAAAAGCCTATTCCCAAAAAGGCTGTCACCATTATCTGCATTGCAGCCGCTGCTTTGGCGGTGCTCATTGCGGCAGTGATAATATTGTCGTCCGTTATATCCAAAAACAACAAGGAAAGTATACCTGACGCATCGGAGGGGCAGTATATACCGGTAAATGCGGCAGGCGGTGATAACTCGGAAAATGATGTTTTATACAGCCCCGCAGATTTTGAGCCGTATGAAAACTATAAGGCGCAGATATACTCCGACGACCCGAATAACAGCTTTTCGGTGCTTGGCAAGCAGAATAACACGGGTATCGTTATCAACGCCTACGACGGCTCTTACATAATATACAGCAATCCCGACAACTACGATAAGCTCCGATTTACTCTTGCAAGGCTGGACAACACCGACAAGGGCGACAGCACCATAAGGGTGTATCTTGACGGTGCCGAACAGAGGCTTATTCAGGGCAACTCCTCCTTTATGCCCGAGGAATTTGAATATGATATAACCGGTATCAGCCAGATAAAAATTGCTATCGACACCGATTACAGCGTAAGAGCAGAATATGCCCTTATGGATATTTCATTCTCCAAAAGCGGCGCGGCGGTGCAGGAAAAAGCAGCCGAAGCTGCCTCCGACGATATTGCAAACGTGCCTGCCGACAAGGAGCCCTACGAAAACTATAAAGCCGATGTTTTCACCGACGACCCGAACAATACCTATACCGTCCTCGGCGAAAACTATAATACGGGAATACTCATTAACGCATATGACGGCTCCTACGTTATTTTCGACAACAGCGAGGGCTACGAAAAGCTCGGCTTCACCCTTGCGAGAATAGATAATACCGCCAGAGGCGACAGCACCATAAGAGTATATCTCGACGGCGCAGAGCAGAAGCTCATACAGGGCACCTCCTCCTTTATGCCGCAGGAGTTTGAGTATGACATCAGCGGCGTAAAGCAGATAAAAATTGCTATGGACTGTAATTACAGCGTAAGAGCGCAATATGCCCTTATGGATACCGTGTTCACAAAAAACGGCGCGGAAATACCCGAAAAAACCGTTACGGATACATATGCCGATATCGCATATTCTCCCGTTGACAAACTGCCATACGAAAACTATGAAGCCGATATTTTCGCCGACGACCTTAACAACACATACACCGTTCTGGGCGAAAACTATAACACAGGAATAATCCTCAACGCCTACGACGGCTCATACATAATTTTCGACAATAACGAAAGCTATGAAAAGCTTGATCTCACCCTTGCCAGAATAGACAACACCGCCAGAGGCGACAGCACCATAAGAGTATATCTTGACGGCGCAGAGCAGAAGACCATCGAAGCAAACTGCAATTATATGCCGCAGAAGCTTGAATACGACCTCAGCGGCGTAAAGCAGATAAAAATTGCTATGGACTGTAATTACAGCGTAAGAGCATATTACGCTCTTATGGATATCGTATTCACCAAAAACGGAGCAGAGCCTGTTTACGAGACCGAGGAGATCAGCGCTCCCGATATCGCAAACGTTCCGGCGGACAAGCTGCCCTACGAAACGGAAAACGTACAGATATACAATAACGATGTCAACAACAGCTTTACCGTCTTAGGTCAAAGCTGCAACACGGGAATTACCTTCAATGCCTACGACGGCTCAAAGATAAACTTCTACAACAAGGAGGGCTACAGCAAATTCTCATTCAAGCTATCCAAGGTAGACGATACAGCCACAGGGGAAAATACCGTAACGGTTTATATCGACAATGTTGCTCAGCAGACTATCACTCTCAGCGGCGGCGCTGCCGTTTCATCGTATGAATATGATATTTCGGGCAGCAGTCAGATCATTGTTTATCTTGATACAAATTACAGCTCCAGGGCAACCGTTGCAATGTTTGATATACAGTTTTCAAAATAGGTCATCTCAAATACACAGTGCCTCAGATGCGCAGACAAGTCGCCTGAATACGGCGGCGGCTTATCGGCGTAAGTACAGGAGCTTTTGGGTATATGACGGAAAATCTGCAAAAACAAGCGGCATTTCATTAAGGCAACACCGAACAATTATTGCCGTGCAGATGCGAATATCAATTAAAATTGAT
>JBJEQM010000042.1:0-2783 GCA_051881755.1 Oscillospiraceae bacterium | reverse complement strand
GTACAAATAATACTAATATTTTCTCCATTTTTTTATGATATAATATCGCAAATGATTTGTAAAGGACAGATGAAATGGATATTTATACACTTACGTTTCTGTTTTTTATATACGCTGTTTTAGGTTGGGCAGTTGAAGAGGTATTTGCCCTTGTGAAGCACGGAAAGATAGTGAACCGCGGATTTCTGAAAGGACCTCTCTGTCCCATATACGGATTTGGTATGGTTATAATCATACTTTGCCTTTCGCCTATAAAGGATTGGCTGCCGCTGCTTTTCATCGGTTCGGCTGTGCTGACTACGCTGCTGGAGCTTGTGACGGGGTACGTGCTTGAAAAATTTTTCCATACAAAATGGTGGGATTATTCGGATATGCACTTTAATTTCAGAGGGTACATATGTCTGACATTTTCCATATTGTGGGGATTGGCAGGTGTGTTTATAATGGATATAGTGCAGCCTGCGGTAATGGACCTTATTGTGAAGATACCGCGCAAAACTGGATATATCATACTTAGCGCCGCCCTTATTATACTTGCTGTTGACCTTGTTACCACCATTATTTCCATGACAGAGCTTGGAAAGAGCCTTGCGGGACTGGAAGCGCTGTCCGAAAAAGCGGAGGACTTCCGCCGCAGGCTTGAAGAAAACCGCGACGAGCGCCGCGAGGAGCGCACCGAGCAGCTTGAACAGCTTCGCAGCCGTATGGAGCAGCTGTCCGACGAGCTTCACCGCAAGCACCGTCGTTTCCTCAATGCGTTCCCGCATTTTGAGCGTGCGCGGTTTGACCACAGCGGCAGAATGGAAAAGCTGAAGGAGACTATTGAGAAGATCAAATCGGAGTATGATAAAAAGTAAACGCTAAATCCGCGAAGCGGACCAGCTGGTCCAGCGCAGCCGCGCTGGTCAGGTGTCCAGAGGGCTGAAAGCCCTTTGGTCGCGCTCCGCAGAGCGCGAAATCTCCTAAAACTGACATATCATAGCAAACAAAGCTAAAAACAAGCAAAGAAACGGTACAGCAAAAACGCCGATTGCAAAAAAATTTAGTCCGCACAGGAAAAATCAATTCAATGCAAACTAACTTGAACCAATTTAATGCAATCGGCGTTTTCAATTTTCAAACAGCGAAGCGTTTTTGAAAATTGCGCCGCGGCACGCGGCGGAAAAGTTACAGCACGCAGCAAGTAAAATTGTACCCGACAAAAGTACGCCCCAAACAGTCCACCGGACTGTTTGGGGAAGTAAGATTGTGAGGATTTGTTACAAGGGGACGCCCTCTATCGCAGGGCGTCCCCTCTTCCGCGCTTTGCGCGACGGCGAACTTGTTCGACGTTATTCACACCCTTGCGGAGCTCTTCTAAGGCAAGGAATTTCGCCGTTCTGCGAAACGTCATTTTACGAATGCCGTTGGCGACCAAAGGGCTCTGCCCTTTGGAAACCCGCCACCTTTGAAAAGGTGGACGAAACTTTAAGTCCGCTTCGCGGATTTTATTCTTAGTTTGCTGTTTGCCGCGCTAAATTCCGATTTTCCACATAAAAACAGCCTGAGAAAATCTTCTCAAGCTGATTTCATCAATTAAAAATATACAATTACTCCGCAGGCTTTACCTTGGGCTTTCTTCCGCGCTTTACCTTGGGCGCATTCATTACCGCTTCACGGAGGTCGGTAGCTTCGGCAGCTTCGGGAGATTCAAGGCTCTCGCGGTTCCACTGACGCTCTTTCTTGTCCGTCAGACCCATAAGATAATCTACACTTGTATCATAAAAGCGTGCAAGCTTTTCCATAACCTCCAGCGACGGTTCAAGCTCGCCGGTCTCATAACGCGAGTAGGTCTGCTGCGTGCATTTCAGATATTCCGCCAAATTACGCTGGTAAAGGTCGTTGTCCTCCCTCAGCATCCTGATCCTAAGTTTCATGTTCCTCATCCTTTCATATGGCTATTCCATAATAGTGTATGACATTGCATTTTTGCGGAAATATCTGCATTTTTCGGCAGTTATCGTGCCGCATCGCCGCTTTCCGCGTATGGTTATACATATATATTATCGCATATTCCATAGCCGTGTGCAGATGGCACACATAAAACGAATAATTAATTTTTTGTAAATAAATATGAACTGCCGATGAAATCGCCATTTTTCGCGTATTTTATTATGCTCAAAAAGTGAAGCACGGTTATGGTGAATAATATATCTCTATAATTATATGCAGCATATTGTAAATTTATACCTTCTTTTTGCGTAAAATAATGTAAAAATATAATCTCTATAATAATATTATTATATTACTATAAATATATATAATCAACACTATAAATGTAAATTATAATATTTATAACGGTTATAATATCCTTGATACGTTACGCTTGCCAAAATGTACGCAAAAGGAGGATATTACATCGGATATGATAAATGTAGGCGAAAGGCTTGTATATTTAAGGAAATTAAAGGGCATTACTACCAATAAGCTGGCAAATATTGCAGGCGTGTCACAGAGCCATCTGCGGGAGATCGAGCGCGGCAGCAAAAATCCTACCGTGGAAACGCTGTCCTACTTCTGCGACGCGCTGGGGATAAGCCTTGCGGACTTTTTCGGACAGGACGATCGGGATATCAATCCGCTCCTTGCCTCGGCGGTCAAAAAGCTGACAGACAGTCAGCAGATAAAGCTTGCGGAATTTTTAAATGAGACGGCGGAGGAGCGGTGAGCGATATAATATTGATAAATATGTTGATTTTTTTAATTAACACTTAAATATCGGTGGTGCAAATTTTTTATATACT
>JBJEQM010000041.1:0-2786 GCA_051881755.1 Oscillospiraceae bacterium | reverse complement strand
CCCCGACCTGCACGAAAAGCAGATAATCATATTCTCCATGCGCGGCGTGCCCTATGCTGACGCAAGCGGAGTACAGACCTTGCAGGAGCTTGTTGCGGCTCTGTCGGAGAAAAATATCGTGGTATATTTTACCGCCGTACAGCCTCCCGTAATGGAGATGTTCGACCGCTGCGGTCTCTCGGGAGACATTGGCGCGGACAGCTTCTTCTGGAGCACCGACAAGGCGCTGGATAAGCTGGCTGAAAATTAACACAGTATTTCAACAAGTAAATTGTTTTTTTAAAATATTAACAAATTATTGTAGGGGACGGGTTTCCCGTCCCGATGTTACCAATGCCATTATTAAAAGCGGGACGGGAAACCCGTCCCCTACAGTGAAACAAGATATTTTTGACCATATTTTCATAGAATTTTTATTGTTTGTTTACTCATTGAAATACCATACAAATAATGACAAATACCCTTGCAAAGCTGCTTATAATATGATATAATAATAGTATATTGAAAATCGGGAGTTGTTAAAATGTCTACAAACAGCTATGAATCACCATTCTGCACCAGATATGCAAGCAAGGAAATGCAGTATATCTTCTCTGCGGATAAGAAATTTACCACATGGCGCCGCCTTTGGGTCGCACTTGCCCGCGCGGAAATGAAGCTCGGTCTCAACGTTACACAGGAACAGGTGGACGAGCTTGAAGCCAATATCGACAATATCGACTACGAGACCGCCGCAGAGCGCGAAAAGCTTGTGCGCCACGACGTTATGGCTCACGTTTACACCTACGGTCTTGCCTGCCCCAAGGCAAAGGGCATTATCCATCTTGGCGCAACGTCCTGCTACGTCGGCGACAATACCGACGTTGTCATTATGCGTGACGCGCTGAAGCTTGTACGCGCAAAGCTGGTAAACGTTGTAAATCAGCTTTCCAAGTTCGCTATGGAATACAAGGCTATGCCCTGTCTGGCGTACACGCATCTTCAGCCCGCTCAGCTGACCACCGTGGGCAAGCGCGCTACGCTGTGGACAAACGAGCTGCTTATGGATATCGACGAGATAGATTACCGTATCGCGTCCCTGAAACTCCTTGGCTCAAAGGGTACAACGGGCACACAGGCGTCCTTTATGGAGCTTTTCGAGGGGGACACGGACAAGGTAAAGAAACTGGAAGAGCTTATCGCGGAGGAAATGGGCTTCGACGCTGTAGTACCCGTTTCGGGTCAGACCTACTCGCGCAAGGTGGACGCTCAGATAGTATCCACCCTCGGCGGAATCGCACAGAGCGCTATGAAATTCGCCAATGATATGCGTATCCTGCAAAACTTCAAGGAAATGGAAGAGCCCTTTGAGAAAAATCAGATAGGCTCCTCCGCTATGCCATACAAGAGAAACCCCATGCGCTGCGAGCGTATCACCGCACTTGCAAGATACGTTATGGCGGACACACTCAATCCTGCATTCACCGCAGGCACACAGTGGTTCGAGAGAACGCTGGACGACTCCGCAAACAAGCGTATATCCGTTGCGGAGGGCTTCCTTGCGGTAGACGCTATACTCAATATCATGCTGAACGTTACCTCCGCTATCGTGGTATATCCAAAGGTAATACGCCAGAGAGTAATGCGTGAGCTGCCCTTTATGGCTTCGGAAAACATCATGATGGACGCTGTAAAGAAGGGCGGCGACCGTCAGGCGCTCCACGAAAAGCTCCGTCAGTATGCTATGGAGGCAGGAAAGCGGGTCAAGGAGGAGGGTCTGGACAACAACCTTATCGAGCTTGTCCTTGCCGACCCCGACTTCAAGATAACCCGCGGTGAGATAGACGCTATCCTTATGCCCGAAAGCTTCACGGGCAGAAGCGAACAGCAGGTAGAGGAATTTGTTTCGGGCTGCGTTCAGCCCATACTTGACAAGTACAAGGACGAGCTCAGCGACGCTGCCGTTGAGCTGAGCGTATAAGCGTAATATTCGGGCGTTTCACGGGCGCACAATGTGCGTTCCTACAATTAACATTATATATAGAATAAAAAAGACCTTGCAGGGTGATTGAAAGCGCCCTGCAAGGTCTATACTATTATATATGCTTATTCTACGTCCGACCAAACGTCCTCGTGTGATAAATACTCGCCGTTTTCCATTTCACGTTCCGCCTGCTCGATGCGTTTTCTCTCATCGGGAGTTACCTTGGAAAAATCGGGGTCCCATGCTAACAGCAGTTTTTTTGCAATTTCATTTAAAAGCAGCTGATCTTTCTCCGGAAGAATATCAATTATGTCAATTGTTTCCTTTGCAATATCAGTCATAATAACATCTCCTTTACTTATATATATCGCCTCTGCTCCCAATTTCAAGCACCCAAATATATATATTCCCATCATCACGATATTGATATATTATACGGTACTTTCCAACTCTTAACCGCTTTCGTCCATCATTATAACCTTGCAGGGTTTTTATATCTCCTTTCGGTGGATTTTCTAACAAACCCTCAATTGCCAATTTAATAAGTCTTGCCATATCTTTTGGAAGTCGCTTTATATCCTTGGCAGCCTGCTTTGAGTACCTTATCTGCAACAATATCACCCTCTATATCAAACACTATACGGATTAGGCTTGCACAGCAGGACTATCAAATCGACAAACCAGCCAATGCCAAAAAGACCCAAAGTGAACATATACAGGAAACCCATGCCCACCTTGCCCTCGTAAAATTTATGCACGCCAAGCTCACCGAAGAAAAGGCAGAGGAAAAACGCCACCCATTTGTTGCGCATACGTCCGCTTA
>JBJEQM010000040.1:0-2790 GCA_051881755.1 Oscillospiraceae bacterium | reverse complement strand
CAGAGATATTAATAAGCGGAGTGATTCAAATGAGTGCCGGAAAAAATAAAATTATACTGGATTTTGAATTTAATCCCATCGCGGACAAGGAGCTTCGCAACATTGCCCAGCATGAGATAATAGAGATCGGAGCCGTAAAGCTTGACGAAAATAACAGAATGCTATCAAAATATCAGGCGTACATAAAGCCTCAGCATAATACTATTACCCACAAGGTCACGGAGCTTACGGGCATTACGGATAAAAAGCTTGAAAATGCCGTAAATTTTGCCGAAGGTCTTGCGCTTTTCCGTGAATGGATCGGTAACGAAAAGGTCAGCTTTTACGCATGGAGCGACAGCGACCGCTGCGTTCTCATCTCCGAAATAGCCCTGAAGCTTGGCGAAGACAGCGATGATATGTATTATTTTGACAGACATTGGATAGATCTCCAAAGTATATATCAGCGCATCATGGGCTTTCAGAAAAGCATGGGTCTTACAAACGCTTTGGGTACGCTGATGATATGCTTCAAAGGCAAGGAGCACGGCGCTCTTGCGGATGCCATCAATACCGCCGAAATTATGAAGACTCTCCTTGATTCGGAGCGGATAAACAAGCTGAAATATCAATCCGCCGTTACATACAACGGAAACACTCACTCCACAGGCGGATTCAGCATGGGCAGCGTTTTCGCCGAACAGTTTGCAAAACTGGGGACATAAAACAAAAAACGGGACTGACATCAGCCCCGCTTTTTTATTCGCAATATAAAATTACATATCGTAAATATCCTTGCCGGTAAGAATCGTATAATTCTTATCCTGAAGAGCCTCCAAAGCCCTGTCGTTGTTTTCAACACGGAGGATAACATAAGCGCTCTCATCGGATTTTGTGATAAAAGCGTACATATACTCGACGGAAATGTTGGCGGCATACAGACAATCCATTACATCTGCAAGTCCGCCGGGAACATCGGGAATACCTACGCCGATAACATTTGTAGCGGAAACAGTGCACTCTGCGTTTTTAAGCACCTCGCAGGCAAGGTCGGGCTTGTTTACGATTATGCGGAGAATACCGAAATCCTTTGTATCCGCAATGGAAAGCGCGCGGATATCAATGTTGTTTTCTTTCAGCAGCTTCGTAATGGCACAGAGCTTGCCGGGCTTATTTTCAACAAAAATTGAGATCTGCTTAATAAACATATTGCTACCTCCCTTTTAATCGTGAAGCTTACGTCTGTCGATAACTCTGACTGCCTTGCCTTCGCTGCGCGCGATGGTCTTGGGCGAAACAAGGTGAACCTTGGGGTTAATACCGAGAATAGTCTTGATTGCCTCAACCAGTTCCCGCTCCTTTTCCTGAATACCCTTAACGGTATCGGAGAACTGCTCCTCGGTCATTTCAACGTTGATATCAAGTGTATCGGTGTTATTTACGCGGTCGACCTCGATCTGATAGTTAGGCGCATAACCCTGCTCGATAAGTACCGTCTCGATCTGACTTGGGAATACGTTGACGCCTCTGATAATGAGCATATCGTCGCTTCTGCCCATGGGCTTGGACATTTTGATAAGCGTTCTGCCGCAGGCGCATTTTTCTCTGTAAAGTACACATATATCGCGTGTTCTGTATCTGAGAAGCGGGAACGCTTCCTTTGTGATGCAGGTGAATACAAGCTCACCCTTAGAGCCTTCGGGAAGCACCTCACCCGTATCGGGGTCGATGATCTCCGCAATAAAGTTATCCTCGTTGATGTGCATACCATGCTGCTCGGAGCACTCAAATGCAACACCCGGACCGCTTGTTTCGGTCAGACCGTAGATATCATACGCTTTAAGTCCGAGAGACTTTTCGATCTCGCGGCGCATTTCCTCTGTCCATGGCTCGGCACCGAAAATACCTGCTTTAAGCTTGATATCGTCCTTTGTATAACCCATTTCCTTGAGGGTTTCACCTATGTATGCAGCATAGGACGGTGTACAGCAAAGTATTGTAGAGCCTAAATCGCGCATGAACTGTATCTGTCTTTCGGTATTACCCGAGGACATGGGCAGCGTAAGACAACCAACCTTGTGGGAGCCGCCGTTAAGTCCGGGACCGCCTGTGAAAAGTCCGTAGCCATAGCAAACCTGACAAACATCGTCCTTTGTTCCGCCCGCAGCAACGATAGCTCTTGCGCAGCAGTCCTCCCAAAGGTCGATATCATGCTGTGTGTAGAACGCAACAACGCGCTTGCCCGTAGTACCGCTGGTGGACTGGATACGCACGCATTCGGAAAGGGGCATTGCCAGCAGACCATAAGGGTAAGCGTCGCGAAGGTCAGCCTTCGTAAGGAAAGGCAGCTTGTGAAGATCGTCCGTCGACTTGATGTCGTCGGGAGTAACGCCCTTGTCGTCCATCAGCTTCTTGTAGTAAGGCACATTTTCATAAACGCGCTTTACCTGAGCCACAAGACGTTCGTCCTGCAGCTTTTTCATTTCCTCACGGGGCATACATTCGATTTCCTTGTTCCAATAATTTTCCAATTTAAAAACCTCCGTTTAACATTTTATATTATCCGCATAAAAACAAATACGCCTATATGCAGATCATAATACCCGGTTATTAAGCTTATCCTGCATTTCTGCCCAGCTCAAAAGCCTTCTTATTAAGCTCCAAGAACTTAGGCGGAACGCACTGTTCAATAGCATTCTGCCAAAGCTGCTCCTCAAACTCTGTCTGAGAGGAAACCACGCCCATCAGCACAACATTGGAAGCCTTGGCATTTCCTGCCTGCTCCGCAAGACCGAGAGCGTCAACGGCAGT
>JBJEQM010000039.1:2176-2810 GCA_051881755.1 Oscillospiraceae bacterium | reverse complement strand
CAGCGCCTGATGGACGTTTTTGTGCTCAACCTAATGTGGCTGCTGTTCAGCCTGCCTGTTGTTACCATAGGCTGCAGCACTATTGCGGCGTTTGACGTTTGCCTGCGCATGGCGGAGGAGCGCGAGGGTCACATCGCACGCGGCTTTATCAAGGCGTTTTCCTCCAACTGGAAGCAGGGTATTCCCATAGGGCTTATATCACTGGCAGCGGTCTACGCTGTTTATCTTGACATACAGCTCATTAAGGCTGACCTTGAAAACTCCTATATTTTTCTTATTGTGGGCATAGTTTCCATATATTTTATCACACTGTCCCTTATTTACGTTTTTCCGCTGCTGGCTCGGTATGAAAATACCGTCCTCAACAGCATAAAAAACTCATTCAGGCTCAGTATGAAATATTTCGGCAGCACCCTGCTGCTTATCCTGCTTCTGGCGGTGGAATTTGTCATCATTTTCTGGAACACTACCACCATGTTTGTGGGTCTGCTTATCGGTCCTGCCTGCATTATATTTACCATTAGCGGCACGGCTATGCGCATTTTCAGAGAGACGGAAAAAAATCCCGGCTCAGTTATAAGAAGAGCCGAGGACGACGATGATCTATAATTTTGAGTGAAATGCAAAATTTCCC
>JBJEQM010000039.1:0-2166 GCA_051881755.1 Oscillospiraceae bacterium | reverse complement strand
TCTAAAAAAGACCAATGTGAAAAACCCATTTTAAAAAATTTATAAAAGGTATTGCATATCCTACTAATATAGTATATAATAGAGTTATAGCAAATACTCAGAAAAGAGGATCAATATGGATAAAAAATACATTTACGCCGATAATGCGGCGACTACAAGGGTCTCGGAAAGGGTACTTAACGCTATGCTGCCCTATTTTACGGAGCAGTACGGCAATCCCTCCAGTATATACAAGCTTGGACGCGACTCTCTGAAAGCTATCGAGATATCCCGCGAGAAGCTGGCGGCGGCGCTTGGCTGCGCACCCAGCGAGATATTTTTCACAAGCTGCGGCTCCGAGTCGGACAACTGGGCGATACGCTCCACGGCGCTCCGTTTGGGCGAAAAGGGCAAAAAGCACGTTATCACCACTGCTATCGAGCACCACGCTGTGCTGCATACCTGTGAATATTTGGCAAAGCTTGGCTTCGAGATAACCTATCTTCCCGTGGACAAGCTGGGTTACGTTACGGCGGAACAGGTCAAGGAAGCTATCCGCCCCGATACGGCGCTTGTGACCATAATGTACGCCAACAACGAGATAGGCACGGTCATGCCTATTGCCGAAATAGGCGCAATATGCCGCGAAAAGGGTGTGTTGTTCCACACGGACGCGGTGCAGGCAGTTGGCAATATACCAATTAATGTAAAAGAGCAGAATATCGATATGCTGTCTCTGTCGGGACACAAGATACACGCTCAGAAGGGCGTCGGTGCGCTGTATGTCCGCAAGGGCGTGGCGCTGCCTAATCTTATCTTCGGCGGCGGTCAGGAGCGCGGTAAGCGCGCAGGTACGGAGAATGTTCCCGCAATTGTCGGTCTTGGCGAGGCTATCACGGTAGCCTGCGAAAATATACCCGAAAAGACGGAAAAGGTATCAAGGATACGCGACCGTATCATTGACGGTCTGCTGAAAATTGAAGGCTCGCGGCTCAACGGCGGCAGGGACAAGCGGCTCATGGGCAATATAAACATATCTTTCCTCGGAGTGGAGGGTGAATCGCTGCTGCTGCATCTTGACAACCGCGGCATATGCGCGTCCAGCGGCTCGGCGTGTACTTCTGGCTCACTTGACCCGTCTCATGTGCTGCTGGCAACGGGACTTCCCCACGAGATAGCTCACGGCTCTCTGCGTCTGTCCATCTCCGACGAGACAACCGAGGAGGACGCGGACTACATTATAGAAAGTGTGACGGATGTTGTGAAAAAGATACGCGATATGTCTCCGCTTTGGGAGACCATCATAAAGGGCGGAGCGCCCAAGCTGCTGGAATTTGTATCACCTATCCACGGCGTAAATTGAAAGGAGTAATTTTATTATGTTATACAGCGACAAGGTTATGGAGCATTTTGCCAATCCGCGTAATGTGGGTGAGATCGAAAACGCCGACGGTATCGGCGAGGTCGGCAATGCGAAGTGCGGAGATATTATGAAAATGTACCTCAAGGTAGATAACGGAGTTATCACCGACTGCAAGTTCAAGACTTTTGGCTGTGGAGCGGCGGTTGCCACCTCTTCCATGGCGACGGAGATGATAAAGGGCAAGACCATTGATGAGGCGCTGAAGCTGACCAACAAGGCTGTTGTGGAGGCGCTGGAGGGACTTCCTCCCCAGAAGCTGCATTGTTCCGTTCTGGCGGAGCAGGCGGTCAAGGCGGCGGTGTCCGATTATTACAAGCGCAACGGAATCGACCCTCTTCCCATTGTAGGCGAGATAGGCGAGTGCGAGGCTTGTCACTAACCGCAGCCGCGTGTCGCCTTTGAAAATTCTGCCGCGGTACGCGGCGGAAAAATTTCAATCAGCAAATAAAAAGATAAAAATAAGGCTTTACGGAACCCAATGTTCTGTAAAGCCTTAATAATTATATTAATTAATAATCAAACGCCGTACTTAGCTGTGGATACGGGGATACCAACGCCCATTGTAGAAGCTACAACGCAGGACTTGATATAAGTACCCTTTGCAGCAGCAGGCTTAGCCTTAGCAACAGCTTCAAGAAGTGTGTTAAGGTTCTGGTCGAGCTTTTCAGCACCGAAAGAAGCCTTGCCGATAGGGCAGTGAATGATGTTTGTCTTGTCAAGACGGTACTCGATCTTACCTGCCTTAGCTTCTGTTACAGCCTTGG
>JBJEQM010000038.1:0-2820 GCA_051881755.1 Oscillospiraceae bacterium | reverse complement strand
TTCGGAGGGGTAACTATGAATTCACAGATGGTATTTGAGCTTTGGAAGGAACTGCTGAAGCCTTGGTATAACCCTGTGCCTAAAGCGGCGGAGCTTTATGTTATGGGGGACGACTCCATGTTCGACAGCATACCACGGGGGCGCGGCATATGGGGCTATCCCAAAGAGCTTATCAAGGAGCTTGACGGTGACGGTGCGGAAATGGCAAAGCGCTGTCTGCGTACATATGCAAAATTCAGCTTCGGCGGCATGATGGGCGGAAGTGTAAAAATAGCGTTCCTGCATAAAATTGGCTTTACCCTTGCGGATATATTGAACTATGGTTTGGATAAGTCGCCGGCGTTTTATAATTCAAGCTATATCGGTCTATCCCGTGAAATAATGCAGGAAATGCCCGAGCAGGCGGAAAAGCTTATAACTCCGCAGTATCTTCGCAGTGTCATAAACGGCATAGATAAAAAGACCGACCTTGCATTCCATATAGCCGCGCAGCTGCTCATTGAGGGCAGGGGAGATACAAAGGGTCTTGCCGATGAAGTGTATAAATATGTTACCTCCACACATTACGATACCGCCGCCAAGCTTTTGCGGTATATTTATAAGCTTGACCCCCGCTTTGAGAAGCATTTTATCACGCTTATGAAAGTCCCCGGCAATATGCGCGAGGTGTGGCGGCAGAACGCCAACGGCTTTATGGATATTGTCAAGGAGCTTGATCTGTATAATAATTACCTTTTCACTGCGGTCATCGGCTGCTTTGACGGCGAAGAGGCGGACGCTGCCGCACAGGAAATTGCCGCCTCACCCGATGAACTTCTGCCGCTTATGACAAGAATGATGATATGCATGGACAAGGATAATACCTTTGAAACCAAAGGATTTTTGGAGCGCCTTGGAGAAATGCTGACGGGCAAGCGCAGCAATGCAGACAAGCTGTCCGAAAATTTCAGCGACAATGTTAATGTGAACAACGCGTATTATGTCTGCAAAATGGCGTACCCTCTTGCGCTGGCGCTGAAAAACGGAAAGGGTCAGGATATCCTTGCCGAGTTTGAGCGCTGCTATCCAAAGCTGATATTTACCATGGGTGAGGAGTTTGTTTTCCCCACCGAGATAACGAAAAACTGCGGTGTGAACGGCGGTATTGTATTCAACAAGCTTTTGGAGCAATCTCCCGACAACACGGCGCGTCAGCTTACATTTGCCGACCGCAGAGGTGCTCTCCGCTGGGAGCCGCTGACTGTGTTTTCGCTGCTGTACGATTACAGCCAAAAAGCCCGCGATATAATATACGCTCTTATGAAAGCGGCGGAATATCATTGTAATACTCAGCACTGCGCCAAGGCGTGTCAGATAACGGCGGAATTTTGCCGCCAGCGCAAAAATCTCGGACATTCCTATGCCGACAGCGTAAGGCTGCTCCTGTGTGATTGCCTGAGCGTGGAGTTATACTTTAACTGTGCCGTTCTTGTTGGCAGCGGAGAAATATATTACTACGGCGGATCGTGCATCGGTTTCGATTGCCTGCCCGAGATAATGTCGGACAATATGCAGGCGGCGATAGATTTTTACGACAGGATAAAGGACAACGCCCGTGCCGCGGCATACTGGGCGGAAATGCTGTACAAAAAAGCGGGCTGCCGCGATATTGACCTGCTTATGTCCATGATGAAAAGCAAATCCAAGAATGTGCGAAAGATAGCCGCGGACGCCATAGCGGCAGGCGAGGAGGACTTCCGCGCGCCATTGGAGGAGCTTCTGCCCAAGCTGAAAGGCGACGCGCTTGTTCAGGCACAGGGCATTATCAAAAAGTGGGATAACAACAAAAAGTATGGCAAGGATTTCACCTTTACAACCAATGCATTGGCGGAGGAGTACGCTGCGGAGAACATGAATCCTGCCGCTGTAAAGAAAACCGCCTTTATCCCCGAGGAATACTTTGCGGACGTACGCTTTGCCGACCTTGACGGCAGAGCCTCAAAGGAGCTTGTGCGGTACATCATCGGCGAGTATCTTCTCCTTGACGAGCCTTACAGGATAACCGTCTGCGACAAGCTGGCGGCGAAGCTGTATGCTCCCGATTTGCAGGCGTGCATTGAAAATATCTATCAGGACTGGCTGCAAAAGGGCGCGGACAACAAGACCAAAATGATAATGGTGCCCTACTGCGTTTACGCCTCCGATACGCAGATACTCGCGCTGAAAAAGCAGCTTACAACGTGGGCGGACAACCAGCGCGGCGCTCTGGGAGCGTTTGTTATAAAGGCGGTGGCTGTCAATGGCGGCAGCACGGCGCTGATGATGGTCAACGATATATCCTCAAAATTCCCCAACAATCAGATAAAAAAGGCGGCGAAAGCGGCGTTCTCATATGCGGCAAAGGCTTTGGAGCTGCCCGAGGACGTGCTTGCGGACAGGATAGTCCCCACCTTGGGTCTGGACAAAAACGGTGAGAAGATACTTGACTACGGCGCGCGGACGTTCACTCTGTCCCTTATGCCCGATTTTACCCTGTCCATACACGATAACGCCAAGGACAAGGACATAAAGTCTCTGCCGAAAGCTGCCGCAGGCGACGACGAGACCAAGGCGGAGGAGGCGAAGAAGTATGTCTCCGAGCTGAAAAAGCAGCTTAAAGCCGTATCGGCGGCGCAGAAAAACCGTCTTGAGGCGGTGTTCCGCAACGGCAGAACGTGGACGTGCGATGGGTGGAACGCCCTGTTTGTGGATAACCCTGTAATGCACCGCTTTGCAGGTACGCTTATATGGGGTACATATCAAGATGGTATACTGCAAAATACATTCCGCTACTGCGACGAC
>JBJEQM010000037.1:0-2829 GCA_051881755.1 Oscillospiraceae bacterium | reverse complement strand
GTCCTCAATATTTTCAAAGCTTTTTATTGATATGGAGCTCGTGTAGTCGGTTATGCTGAGAGAGACCACGCGCTTGTTTCCGTTTTTCGTCCTTATCTCACGCTCGCTGTAGTCGAAACAGTCTCCCCATACGGTAACGTTGCTGACCTTGCCCGTAATATCCGCGATGTTGATGACGGGCGAGTCAATTTTTCTTCCCTTGATTATCTCCGCGCCATCGGAAAGAATGGGCAGGTCCTTGTAATTGACGGTAACAAGCTCCTCCACGGAAATGTCCTTGTCAAATGCCGCCGCAGGATTTTCGGGGGGCGCTTCCACAGGCATATTTTCGTATATATTCCGTATCGCCGTGGAATAATCATCATCTGTACTGCTTTCACCCTCGGCGCGCCGCAGCTCAACCACGGTGTTAAGCTGATATTCCTCGCGGATAAGCTTGGCAAGAGCCTCCTCGAAGCCTGCCTTTTTCAGCATATCCCAGCCTGCGCCTTTCATTATAACAGTGACCTTGCCGTCCTCCACGGTATAAATTGCGCCCTTGAGGTGTCCGTTTATAACATACATATTTCGGCGAAGATGCTCAACCAGCGACGGCAGAGCCTTTTCGCTGAAAAGATTAGGCTTGTATCTGCACCGCAGACCTATCTCCTGCAGTTCCATAGCTTTGGCAATATTTTTCTCAAAATCTATTATGTATTCGCTGTTCTGTATCTGCTCATATGCCGCATATACGAACAGCTTTTTCATGTCCTTGGTGTGGTCGAGACGAAGCACCTCGCCCTTACCGACGGAGTTCGGTATATATTCTATGTATTCGGCAAAAAGTTCTTTTATCAGCATTTTTTATCAATTTTCTCCCGTCAGTATTTTTCGATCTCCGCAAGCAGCTCGCGGAGAATATCCTCCTCGGGTACCTTGCGCAGTATCTCTCCCTTTTTGAACAGCACCGCGCAGCCCTTTCCGCCCGCAATACCGAGGTCTGCCTCACGCGCCTCGCCCGGACCGTTTACAATGCAGCCCATGACCGCAACGGTAATGTCCTTGTCAATATCTTTGACCGCTTCTTCCACCTTTACCGCCAGACCGATAAGGTCAATGCGCGTTCTTCCGCAAGTAGGACAGGATACCAGCTTAACACCGCTGCCCCTGCCTATAGCTTTCAGTATATCCTTTGCGGCGCTGACCTCCTCCACGGGATCGGCAGTAAGGGACACGCGGATAGTCTCACCTATGCCGTCGCAGAGCAGCGAACCAATACCCACAGCGGATTTTACCAGACCCATGTGCGCCGTGCCCGCCTCCGTAACGCCAAGATGAAGCGGATATGAGCATTTCTCCGCCAGCAGACGGTACGCCTTTATCATGGTAGGCACATCGGAGGACTTTATGGAAATGACCGTATCGTAAAAATCGCAGTCCTCCAGCAGCTTTGCGTGACCGAGAGCGCTCTCCACCAAAGCCTCCGCCGTGGGAGAACCATACTTAGCAAGTATCTCCTTTTCCGGCGAGCCCGAATTTACGCCGATACGAATGGGTATATTATGACTTTTGCAGGCGTCCGCAACAGCCTTTACACGGTCGGGACTGCCGATATTGCCTGGATTTATCCTTATCTTGTCGATGCCCCGTTCAACGCTCGCCAGAGCAAGCTTGTAGTCAAAATGTATATCCGCCACCAATGGCACGGATATCTCTTTCTTTATGGCAGGAATAAGCCCCAGCGCCTCCTCGTCGGGCACGGATACGCGGATTATCTCGCAGCCTGCTTTCTCCAGAGCCGCCGCCTGCTTAACGTTGCCCTCAATGTCATAGGAGGGCACATTCAGCATGGATTGTATATAAATATGACGTCCATCAAGTGTAAAGTCCTTTATCTTTACAGCATTTACATTACGCATTTTCCCATTCCCCTACTTCACAAAAATATTTTTTATATCGTTAAAGGTCACAAATATCATTAGCACCATAAGCAGCGCAAAGCCAGCAAAATGTATCATGCCCTCCACCTCGGCTTTCATAGGCTTGCGGCGGAAAAGCTCGATAAAAAGGAAAACCAGCCTGCCGCCGTCCAGAGCAGGGATAGGCAGCAGATTGAAAATGCCCACATTTATGGTTATAAGCGTTGCCATTTGTAACAGAAAATCCCAGTCAATACCCTGCGCTGTTGCAGTTCCGCCGATGACCGTCACGATGCCCACGGGTCCCTGCAAATCGTTAATGCCATACTTTCCCGCAATCAGGTCGCGCAGCGACATCAGCACAATCCTGCCGAAATAAATGCAGTTTTTGAAAGCATACGGTAAAATGTTGCCGATAGTAATTTCCTCCGCACGCACCTTGAAATCGTACTTCAAGGTCATTTTTCCCGTCTCCTCGTTAAGCTCCATGGGAAAATGTATATCGTTCAGCTCCACAAGCTCGCCGTCACGCCTTACCACCATATCTACAATGCCATTCTCGGCATTTTTCAGCTGATAGGTTATATCCATGGCGGTATAAATTTTCAGACCGTTTATTCGTACAATGGTATCATTCATCTGCAAGCCGTACTGCGGACTTACAGCATCGTCGGAAAAATACACTATTTCCGCGGAAATGCCCTTACCGCTGACCATAAGCGCAATTACCGCAATTATAAAGCCCAGCACCAGATTCATAAACGCGCCCGCGGCAATGACTATCATCTTTGCATAAACGGGCTTTTTGCGGAAAGAATCGGGGTCGTCATCGTCCATATCCTCGCCCATTACGCAGGCTCCGCCGATGGGAAGCGCGCGGACGCAGAACGTCGTGCCCTTGCCCTGCTTCTTGTATATTGCAGGACCCATT
>JBJEQM010000036.1:0-2854 GCA_051881755.1 Oscillospiraceae bacterium | reverse complement strand
ACCCTTTTAAACCCTCACTCGTTACGCAGTGATTATTGACAAAACCGCCTTTTTATGGTAAAATATCGTAAAGAACAAACGGAGGTAAAAGCTATGCGCTGTCCATTCTGCGGTTTTGAAGATACCAAGGTCATAGATTCACGTCCTGCCGACGGCAGAAAACGCCGCCGAAGAGAATGTACAAGCTGCGGCAAGAGATTCACCACATATGAATCGGTGGAGATGCCCGTGCTTTTCGTGCTGAAAAAGGATAACACCATTGAGCTGTTCGACCGCAGCAAGCTGATACAGGGTATGTCCATTGCGGTGAAGAAGCGTCCCGTTTCCATTATGGATATCAACGGCATTGTGGACGAGATCGAGGCGTACTACGCCAACAGCATGGTAACGCAGGTGACCACCGCCGAGATAGGCGACATGGTGCTGGAGCGGCTCAAGCATATCGACGAGGTAGCCTATGTGCGCTTTGCCTCGGTATACAAGGATTTCAGCGACGTGGACAGCTTTATCGACATTATCTCCGAGCTGAAAAATCCCACCTGACCGAATATTCATCAAAGCAAGAGTTTATTGGCTCTTGCTTTTTATTTTGCCATTTTTACCGCCTCCTTAAAACGCTTTGACGTTCATATATAATACAATCGAGACCGCCGATATTTTTCATTTTCACCGTGTTTTCATTGTTTTTTCGGCAGATCGTCATATACAAAAAAATCGCGCCTGCTGCTTTCGTGTAACAACAGGCGCGAATGTCACTCTGATAAATCGGAATTTAGCTCAGCTGTTAAACTGGCTCTCGTGGCGTGTGAAGAAGTCCACTCTCGGCTCAAGGAATTTCAGCTGATGCTCTCCCACGCCAAGAAGCTTCTCAAATGTATCAAATATGCCGTCCCATGACCACAATGTCTCGTCAACGCAGAGATACTCACGCACCATTTCCGTGCCGCGCGGCGCGATGGGGTGAAGCAGTACAGCCGCCGTCTTGATGTAGTGGAATACATTGATGAGCCACCTGCGGCGCATTTCGTTGTCGTCCGCCTTGTCCGCGTCAGCCTTTGCCTTTGCCATATATTTGCTCGCCTTGCGGATAAGAGAGTCCAGCACATATGTGACCTGATGGAACTCATATTTGTACATAAAGCGCTCATATTCAAGGACAGCCTTTTCGCACTCCGCAAGCACGTCCGCGTCTACCTTGCCAACGGGCATTTTGCCGTCAAGATACTTCTGCGCGTCGTAGAAGCAGGTGCGGATGATCCTGTTGAATACGTTGGAGAGCAGGAAGCCCTCCTTTACAACGGGGTCGCTGTCCTCGGGCTTTGCGTTGGGATTAAGCGGCTTGGGCTGGAAGCTTACGCTCCTCATGCCGAGACCAAGGCTCAGGAAGTGCATTCTCAGCTGCTCGGCGGTATAATAATTCAGCAGATCCTCCGCCATGGGTGGCTTGACAGCGCCGCTGCTGGACGCCTTTTTATCAAGGAACAGTATGTGGTGGTTTGCCACAAGGTCGGACATCTGCAGCTCGCCGTCGGGAACGTCGGGAGTGATATTATCCTTGCCCTGCAGTGCGCAGAACATGGCAGGCTGTGCGATACCGTAGAAATATATGTTATCCTGACCGATGAACTGATATATTTTAGCGTCCTTGGAGCACCAGTAATCGCGCCATTTTTCCTTGTCCTCGCCGATAGATTCAAGGTACGCCACCGTAAAGGAGATAGGCGCCCACAGGGATTCGGGCCATACCCATACTGTCAGCGGGTCCTCGCCCTCCAGCACGGGAGCAGGCACGCCCCACTCGATATTGCCCGTAAGTCTGAACGGAACGAGGGTCTTGCCCGTACGGAAGCGCACTCCCTTATCCGTGAGTATCTCGCAGGCTCTGTCGCGGTCGGTAAGCTCGTTAAACTTTATGGTAAAGGAGGTTTTCTTAGGCTCCTCGATAAGCTCATGCTCCGCCATTTGGTCTCTGACGGAAAGGTAAACGTCCTTGTAGTCGTTCATAACGTAAACAACGGGCGGCTCCAAAAACTCGCCTATTGTCTTTGTTACCACCTGACGCACATTGTCCTGCTTTTTCAGCAAGTCCATATATTCGCGGAGGAGAGCGTACTGGTCGGTAAGGCGGAAGTACCAGTTGGATACGTCCCGCATTACGGGCTTTTCGCCCGTAAGTGTGCTCTTGGGGTCGATAAGGTTTACGGGCATATACTGGTGACCCAGGTCGCACTCGTCAGCATAGCCCTTTTCCGACTGGCAGCCCTGCACGGGACATTTTCCCACTACCTGACGTCCGTTGAGGAACGTACCCAGCTTTTCATCGTAAAACTGCTTTGTGGTTATCTTGCTGAGGTAGCCGTTATCGTAAAGTCGCTTGATAAGCTGCTTTGATACCTCGTGATGTATCTCGGACGTTCTGCCAAGTCCCGACGCGCCGAAGAGGTTAAGGCTTATGTCATAATCCTCCAGAGTTTTCTTCTGGCTCTCGTGGTTGGAGCGTACAAAATCCTGAATCGTGCCCGTGTAGCCCTGCTCCTCGCAAAGCTTGCGGTAGCTTTCGGCGATAGGCGAGCCGTAGCAGTCCGTGCCCGACACGAAAATTACATTGTCCTTGCCAATACGATCGCGCAGGAAACGGGCGTAAACATCGGCGAAAACGAAAACGCCGCCGACATGACCGAAGTGAAGCTTCTTGTTGCCGTAGGGCATACCGCCCGTTATAACGGCGCGCTTGGGGAACTCGGGACGGTTATCCCGTGATATTTTCTTCTTGTTTTTATAGTCTGTATTGGGTGTGTTGTTGTCCACTTTAAAGACCTCCGATATAAATATTATACAATATAAAAATTAAAAG
>JBJEQM010000035.1:0-2873 GCA_051881755.1 Oscillospiraceae bacterium | reverse complement strand
CTGTTTGTCCATCGTTGGTGTTATTGTATGCTGTATACTGCGTGTGCGGCTGTGCGTCCGCTTCCTGACCGGGCATTATGTCCTGTTCGGTATCGGCAGAAGCGGCATTGTCGGAAGCAGGGGAGGTCATTCCCATGCTTTCGCGGTATTTTGCATACGAGCGGCTTTTGGAATATGCCGACTGCTCGCAGATAATGCTCTTTGCCAATGTATAGGGCTTGCCCAACTCGTCCATGACGGACTGCTCGTTTTCGGCTCCCGCGTCCTCAAAATATTCCTCATAAAATCTGACCGCATTTTGCCGTTCCTCGTCCGACAAGGACATAAGGTGCATATTAAGCTCGGCAAGATATTCCTGTCTGGTCATAATTCTTCACTCCCATCAATATCATGAAACAAAAGTAATTTGTCTATTTTTTCTTTGTAGCTTTCCCATTCGATGCGGTATATTTCAAGCTGTTCTCTGCCGCTGTCGGTAATGGTGTAGTATCTTCTGTTGCGTCCCATATATTCCTGATCGTAGCTGTCAAGGAACTCGTTTTTCAGCAGTCTCCGCAGAACGGGGTACAGCGTCGATTCCGACATTTCCATTGCCTCTCTGATTTCCTGAGTAATTTTATAGCCGTATGTGTCCTCCTTGGCAACAACGGACAGCACAAGCGCGTCAAGCAGCGCGGCGCTCACCGGAAATACCATATCAGTCCCTCCTTGTTATTGATTGACTTTACTATATTATACGACGTATAATATGATATGTCAATATATATTGATAAATTTTCAGACGATTTGTTTGATATGTATATAATATGGGATATATTTTATATATATCGTGTGCATTTTGACAATAAAATACCGCAGGAGTATATTTCCCTGCGGTATAAATATGTTAGTTTATCCCTCCAACTCCTCGGACAGCATAAGCCACTCGTCGGAATATTCCGCGGAGAGATTTTTCATCTGCTCAAACTCGGCGCATTTTTCCTGCATAAGCTGGTAGTCGGTGCAGACCTCCTGCGAAGCCATTTCCTCCTGTACGCGCTGCATTTCCGCTTCAAGACGCTCGATCTCCTTTTCCAGTTCTCTTACGCGGTTGCGCTTTTTGGCGTCGGCGGCGCGCTGTTCCTTGGAACGGTACGCCTTGACATTCTTTTCGGCGGCAGCGGCTCTTGCCTTTTCCGCTTTCTCCATATCGGCAAGCTTCTCGGCTTCTTCAAGCTTTTGGCGTTTAACGTCCATATACTCGTCAAAACCGCCGTCGTAGCTTTCCACGGAATCTTCGGTTATCTCCATAATGCGCGTGGCAAGTCTGTTCAGCAGGTAGCGGTCATGTGATACAAAAATTATTGTGCCGCCGAAGTCGCACAGCGCTTTTTCCAGCACTTCTTTCGTATCAATATCAAGGTGGTTGGTGGGCTCGTCCAGTATGAGCACATTGCCGCGCTCCAGCATCATTATGGCGAAGCATAGCTTTGCGCGCTCGCCGCCGCTGATAACGCTGACGGGCTTGAACACATTTTCGCCCACAAGCCGCACGCTGCCAAGGAGCGACCTTACGGCAACATCGGACATGGTGGGATAACGGCGGTGTACTTCCTCCATAACGGTATTATGGAAATCAAGCTGCGAGTTTTCCTGGTCAAAGTAGGATATTTTTACATTTTTCGTCCACTCGATTATGCCGTGAGAGCAGGGGAGCTTGCGCTGTATGATTTTCAGCAGAGTGGATTTCCCTATGCCGTTTGAGCCGATTATACCCAGCTTTTCGCCCCGTCGTACATTAAATGACAGGGAATCCACAAGGGTTGTCATATCCGCACCCCTGCCGACGGATATATCAATATTTTTGACTGTCAGCAGGTCAATGGGCGGGTCAATATCATACTCAAACTTGATTTTAGCCTGCTTTTCGGCGGTCACGGGCTTTTCGATAAGCTCCATGGCTTCAAGTTTTTTTATACGGCTTTTCGCCATATTGGAGGTTGTGGCGCGGACAAGGTTACGGTCTACAATATCCTGCAGCTTTGCAATTTCTGCCTGCTGAGCTTCGTATTCTTTCATCTGCCGAGTTACGTCCGCCTCTTTCTGCACGGTATAGGCGGAGTAGTTGCCCTTGTAGCGTTTCAGACGTCCGCGCTCAATCTCGCAGGTTGATGTTGTAAGCTTGTCCAAAAAATAGCGGTCATGGGAGACAATGAGCAGCGCTCCCTTGTAGTCCTTGAGGTAGTCCTCCAGCCACATTATGGTGTTGAAGTCAAGGTGGTTGGTAGGCTCGTCAAGTATAAGCAGGTTGGGATTTTCAAGAAGCAGCTTGGCTATGGCAAGACGCGTTTTTTCGCCGCCGCTTAGGGTGGATATAACGCGGTCGTAGGTGTCGGGCGGGAAGCCCATACCGTTGAGCACCTTGCCTATCTTTACATTAATAAGGTAGCCGTCGTTGGCTTCAAAATAAGCGGTTTTCCGCGCATATTGCTCGGATATTTCCGCAAAGTGTGCCTCGTTGTTATGAGCCTCGGGGGATGCCATTTCCTCCTCTAATCTGCGAAGCTCGTCGGCGGTTTTCAGCAGGTCGTCAAAGACGGAGGTCATTTCTCCGATTATGGTGCTTGAACGGTCAAGTCCCGTATTCTGCGCCAGAAAGCCGATGGAGGCGCTTTTGGTAACAGCAACCTTGGCAACATAAGGCTCGGGCTGAGTTTCGGGATCCTCTTTGCCTGTGATTATATTCAGCAGAGTGGATTTTCCGCAGCCGTTTATGCCGATAAGACCGATACGGTCATGGTCCTCGATTGTGAGTGCAATATTATCCAGAACGGTCTTGCCGTTATATATTTTGCTGACATTTTCAAGTGATAGTATCATAATTACTCTCCGTA
>JBJEQM010000034.1:0-2881 GCA_051881755.1 Oscillospiraceae bacterium | reverse complement strand
GGAGCGTCTGTTTTTCCGTCAGGCATAATGGCAAGGATTTTCTTTATACTCTGCTCGTTGTTTGTTATCATATTGAATATGGCGTTTCGCTCGGCGCAGATGCCTAAGGTGGAGCAGGTGTCTATACACACTCCCGTGTAAATTTTTCCCGATGCCGACAGTATATAGCCGCCGCAACACCTCCCGCCTCAATGTAGTCCGATATTTTCCTCTCGTTTTGCACTCTCTTTGCCGCCAAGTACATTTCCTGCCAAATCTTATCTATAATAAGCACTCCTGTCAGTTAATAAAATTGCGAATTTTTTCCTCCACAGCCTTGACCTCGCGGTAAAACTCACCCGCCGATACGCGGAACGCACCGTTTCCGAGTATAATGACCTGCTCCAGATTATCCGATGTGGCAACTCTAACCCTGTGGTTTTTGCCTATCTCATGTGTGGTGCGTTCAATGTAGGTGTCCGCAGTTTCAGCCTCTTTTGTGTAGACAACGGTTATATTGTGTACTTTTTCAACGTGCTCCCGTCCGCCCTTTACACGGTACGCGTCAAATACAACAATGACCTCACATTTGCGGAAACCCTGATAGTTGCACATGGTATTTATAAGCATACTCCGCGCAAGGTCAAGATTATCCGCTGCGGCTTCTTTCAGCTCGTCCCATGAAAAAATTATATTGTAGCCGTCCACAAGCACATATTCGGGACCCGTCTGCAAAGGCACGGCTTTCATTTTCACCGCAGGCGGCTCTTTCCGCGTTTTCATGGCTGAGCGCTCGTCGCGGTTTATCTTGCCGTAGGTGCGCTCAAAAATATCCATAAGCTCCTTGTCCGCAGCGTAGCCGTCCTTGGATTCTTCCACACGGCGGTGCACGGGGATGTATTCATCCTCGGGCTTATCACTCAGCACGCTTTCAAGGTGCATATAATTGTGTACATCGTCCCACTTCACAACAAAGCCTGCACCGTGAGCGCAGAACACGGAATCCGCCGTATTGTCAATATCGCTTTCCGCGTCATATCCCGAAGCGGCAATGACCTCTTCCGCATTGTGACACGGATAATATCCTTTAAGTATACAGAAAAGCCGCCCTTTTCCGTGAGTATATCCCATTACCTCGGTATGATATCCCTGCATTTCCGATACAGGCACGCTTCCCTCCAGTACGGACATTTTGCCGTCGGATACGGGCGCGCCAAATTCGCCGCACATACGCTGTATGTCGGTAATGGCGCGTCCCACGGAATCATCGGGCACTTCAAGACGAAAGCTGTACCAAGGCTCTAACAAAATGCTCTCCGCCTGCATAAGACCATTGCGCACAGCACGGTATGTCGCCTGACGGAAGTCTCCCCCCTCGGTATGCTTCAAGTGCGCCTTTCCCGCCGCAAGGGTTATCTTCATGTCCGTTATGGGAGAGCCTGTCAGCGTGCCGATGTGTGTTTTTTCTTCAAGATGTGTAAGGATAAGCCGCTGCCAGTTGCGGTCAAGCCTGTCCTCGCGGCAGGAGGTGGCAAATTTCAGTCCGCTGCCGCGCTCCAGCGGCTCCAATATAAGATGTACCTCGGCATAATGGCGCAAAGGCTCGTAGTGACCCACACCCTCCACCTTATTTGCGATAGTCTCCTTGTACACTATGCCTCCGCAGTCGAACTGCACCTGAAAGCCCAGCCGCTCCGCAATAATGCTGCGAAGTATTTCCAGCTGTATCTCGCCCATAACGGAAATGTGTATCTCTTTCAGACGTTCATTCCACACAATATGCAGCTGCGGGTCCTCTTCTTCAAGCTTTTTCAGCTTGTTGTATGCGGACATTGTATCAACGGTTTTGTCGGGTATTACACGGTAGCTTAAAACAGGCTCCAATATCGGCGGCAGCGAGTTACGCTCCGTACCAAGTCCCTCACCAGGGAATGTTTGTGTCAGCCCCGTCACCGCACATACAGACCCTGCAGGCGCTTCGTCCACAGGCTGAAATTTTGCCCCCGAATATATCCTTATCTGATTTACCTTTTCCGACCATTTATCGCCGATCAGTACGGTCTTGACCTTTAACGAGCCGCCCGTTATTTTCATGTAGGTCAGTCGGTTTTTCTGCTCGTCCTCGGCAATTTTAAATACCTTTGCTCCGAACTCACCGCCGTATACGGGCTGACGGGTGTATTTATCGAGCATTTCCAGAAATTCCGCAGCGCCGTCGTCTTTCAGCGCCGAGCCGAACATACAGGGATATATTTTCCGCATAGCAATGGCGCTTTTTATATGCTCCGCGTCAATGCTGCCGCCGTCAAGATACTGCTCCATCAGCGCTTCATCGCATACGGCGGTATTTTCGTAAAAGCTGTCGTCCTCAGCGGTAAAATCCACGCAGGCGGAAGATAGTCCCGAGGTCAGCTCCGACATGATATCCTCCCTGCTCCTGCCTGCAATATCCATCTTATTCACAAATATAAACACGGGTACATTGTACCGCTCCAGCAGCTTCCACAATGTTTCCGTATGACTTTGCACACCGTCCGAGCCGTTTATGACCAGCACGGCATAGTCAAGCACCTGCAAAGTTCTCTCCGCTTCAAGGGAAAAATCCACATGGCCCGGAGTATCAAGCAGCGTTATCACGGTATCGCCGCAATGCAGCACCGCCTGCTTGGAGAAAATGGTTATTCCCCTGCTTCGCTCCAAGGAGTGCGTATCAAGAAAAGCGTCGCCGTGGTCTACCCTGCCGCGCTTTCGTATCTCGCCAGCATGATACAGCAAGCCCTCCGAAAGAGTGGTCTTGCCCGAGTCAACATGAGCCAGAATACCTATTACCAAACGTTTCATTTAATCTATCCTATCAAATCATTTAATATTATTTTATCATATCCCGCATATTTTTTCAACC
>JBJEQM010000033.1:0-11638 GCA_051881755.1 Oscillospiraceae bacterium | reverse complement strand
GATATATTTCTCCACCGCCTCGCCGTATTCCTTCTCGCCCGAATCTATAAGCACGGTCTTGTCGCCATATACCGCCAAGGAGCAGTCACCCTGCCCCACGTCGATATAATGTACCGCAAGCTCCGCGTCCTTTTCGATAAAGTTTGTTATTACCTGCTGCGGCTGCTCCTCGGGAACGCCTTTTTCAAGATATCCGCCGTAGATAAACGCCGCCGCGAAAACCAGCAGTATAAGAACCACGGGCAGAGACCTGCCAAAGTTAAAGTATATCTTGCGCTCGATCACGTTCTTTTGCCGCCGCGCCGCAGACTTGACCGCTCGCTTTGCCTTTGATTTTGCTGTCTGTTTCTTCCCTTTTGCCGCCAATTTTCATCACCTTTCCCCGATGGGCGGGTATTTTTCTGCCTGCGCTGCTGCTCCTCGCGGAGATACTGCGCGTCCGGCTTTACAAGACAATCCTTTGTGTTTCCGATAAGGTCCGTGCGGTGCGCCTTTTGCAGCGCCTCGATGACCTTACGCTGATTCTGCGGACGGAAATATTGCAGCAGCGCCCTCTGCATAGCCTTTTCCTCCGCCGTTTTGGGAACATATACCTTTTCCATTGTATAGGGGTCAAGTCCCGTGTAAAACATACACGTCGATATTGTACCGGGCGTAGGGTAAAAATCCTGCACCTGCTCGGGACGCATTTTCAGGCTTTTCAGGAACAGCGCCAGCTCCACCGCCTCTTTCAGCGTGCTGCCGGGGTGGGAGGACATAAGGTAGGGCACAAGATACTGCTCCTTGCCTATCTGACCCGTCATTTTGTAAAATTTATCCTGAAATTTCTTGTACGCTTCAATATGTGGCTTGCCCATTTTATCCAGTACCGCCGCCGAACAATGCTCGGGGGCGACTTTCAGCTGTCCGCTGACATGATACTCAATAAGCTCACGCATAAATTCGTCGTTTTTATCCTCGATAAGGTAATCGTACCTTATGCCGCTGCGGATAAATACCCGCTTTACCTTGGGTATCTCCCGAAGCTTTCGCAGCATGGCAAGATACTCCGTATGGTCGACAACAAGCGCCTTGCACGGCGTGGGCGCAAGACACTTCTTGCCCTTGCACAGACCATGCTCCAATTGCTTGTCACAGCTTGTCCTGCGGAAGTTCGCCGTAGGACCGCCCACATCGTGGATATATCCCTTGAAGTTTGGCAATGTCGTCAGCAGACGCGCCTCTTTCAGTACGCTTTCCTCGCTGCGGACGGCTATCTTCCTGCCCTGATGCAGGGCAATTGAGCAGAAGTTGCAGTTGCCGAAGCAGCCGCGGTTATGTGTAATGGAGAACTCCACTTCCTTTATGCCCGGCACGCCGCCCTCCGCTTCATAAATGGGGTGGTATGTGCGCATATAGGGCAGCTCGTAGACGTGGTCAAGCTCCTCGGTGGTAAGCACGGGTGAGGGCGGCAGCTGCACCAGCATTTTGCTGTCCTGCCGCTGTATGACGGTCTTGCCGTAGACCTCGTCCTGCCAGTCGTACTGTATCCTGCACGCCTTGGCGTACTCCTCTTTTTTCTCGCGGCAGGCTTTCAGCGAGGGACACTCCGCCGCGCCGTATGGTGTTTCCGACGGGTCGCAGAGATACGCCGTGCCGCGTATATCACGCATATCGTGTATATTTTCACCGTCTGCAAGGCGGGTACATATTTCCTTTATCTGGTGCTCGCCCATGCCGTACATAAGCAGGTCTGCGCCGCTGTCGCAGAGTATGGACGGGCGCACCGCGTCGTCCCAGTAGTCGTAGTGTGCAAAGCGGCGGAGCGAAGCCTCCAAGCCGCCTATGGCAAGAGGAATGTCGCCGTATATCTCGCGTATCTTTTGGCAGTATACGATAACAGCTCTGTCGGGACGTTTGCCCGCTTTTCCGCCTGCGGTGTAAGCGTCGTCGGAGCGCTTGCGCTTGGCGGAGGTATAATGCGCCACCATGGAATCAATGTTGCCCGAGGTCACAAGAAAGGCGTATTTTGGTCTGCCAAGCTTGGTAAAGTCGCGGTCGGTGCGCCAGTCGGGCTGAGCGATGATACCGACGGTAAAGCCCATATCCTCAATGAGCCTTGATATAATGGAAATGCCAAAGCTTGGGTGGTCAACGTAGCTGTCACCCGTGATACAGATGAAGTCAAGCTGCTCAATGCCGCGCTCCTGCATATCCTGTTTTGAAATGGGTAAAAAGGGCATAATAATCTCCTGTTGCGGGCAGACACAAGATCCGCTCCTACATCATTATTTATTCTTCGCTGTTCGCTCACAGTATTTCAATACAAACCTATCGTAGGGGCGGATTCTATATCCGCCCTATTAACATTATTCCGCATCACGGGCGGATATGGAATACGCCCCTACATCATTATTCACTCTTCACTATCCTCGCCAAGCTCCGCAACGACTTCGTCAAACATCTCCGAGCCGCCTGCGTTTACATTGTCCTGATTGATAAGCTTGCGCTGCAGCCACATCTCCTTTGTAACAAGAACCTGACGGGGTTTTGAACCCTCGTATGGACCTACCACGCCCAGCTCCTCAAGCTGATCCATGACTCTCGCCGCACGGGCGTAGCCAAGCTTCAGCTTGCGCTGCAAATAGGACACGGAGGCTTGTCCCGCCTCGGCAAGTACCTCCACCGCGCGGTCGATAATGTCCGCGTCGCTGCCGTCGCCCGTAGGAACATCGGAGGAGTTGTCTCCGCCCTTTTCGCCCTTGGGCACGGGGATAGCCTTTTCTATCTCCGCGATTATCTCGCTGGAATATTCAACCGTGCCGCCGCTCTTGATAAACTCAACAACAGCTTCGACTTCCTTGGTGGATACAAAGCAGCCCTGTATTCTGATAGGCTTTGGTATACCCTGAGGATAGTACAGCATATCGCCGTAGCCCAGCAGCTTTTCCGCGCCTGCCGTGTCAATAATGGTACGGCTGTCCACCTGGGACGACACCGTCAGTGCGATTCGGGACGGGATATTCGCCTTGATAAGACCCGTGATAACGTCAACAGTGGGTCGCTGTGTGGCGATAATAAGGTGCATACCCGCAGCACGCGCCATCTGCGCCAGACGGCAGATAGAGTCCTCCACTTCGTTGGAGCACGCCATCATAAGGTCGGCAAGCTCGTCGATAGCTATAACGATACGGGGAAGCGGGTCAACGCCGTCGGTCTCCGCCGCCATTTCATTGTATCCGTTAAGGTCGCGGACGTTGTTATCCGCAAAAAGCTTATAGCGCTTTAGCATCTCCTGCACCGCCCACGAAAGCGCGCCTGCCGCCTTGCGGGGGTCGGTAACGACGGGGATAAGCAGGTGTGGTATGCCGTCGTAGGTCTTAAACTCAACCATTTTTGGGTCGATAAGCACAAGGCGCACCTCGTCGGGGGTGGCGTTGTACAGTATACTCATTATAATGCTGTTGGTGCAGACGGACTTACCGGAGCCCGTAGTACCCGCGATGATAACGTGGGGCATTTTGCCGATGTCGCCGATGATGACCTCACCGTCGATATTTTTTCCCACAACAAAGGACAGCTTGCTCTTTGCGGCGGCAAACTCCTCGCTCTCTATCATCTCGCGGATAGATACTATATCCTTTACCTTGTTAGGCACCTCGATACCCACAGCCGCCTTGCCGGGGATAGGCGCTTCGATACGAACGCCTGCCGCCGCAAGATTAAGTGCGATATCGTCCGCAAGGGCGGTTATCTTGGATATTTTCACGCCTGCGCTGGGCTGGAGCTCGTATCTTGTAACGGTAGGACCGCGGTGTATATCCACGATACGGGTCTGCACGCCGAAGCTTTTCAGCGTGTCCACCAGAGTATCGGCGTTGGCTTTCATCTCCGCTTCCGCATCGGCGGAGTTGCTCTCATTGTTAGCCTCTTTCAGCAGAGATATGGGCGGGAATTTGTATACAACGGCTTCCTTTTTATTTTCCGTTATCTCATGCTGAATATCCGCTGCCGTCGGCGCGTCGGGCATATCAAGCTCCTCGGTGGTATTTATCTTGTCCGAAGCAAGCGCGGACTGCTTTTTCTTTGTCTCCACCGCCGCGGCGATATCCTTTTTAAGCTGCGCCTGCTCGTCGGCGGGAGGACATTCCCTGACGGGCTGCTTCTTGGGCATAGCCGCCGCCTTTTTGATAATATCGTCCAGCTCACCGTTGGCGTGCTTCATCTTCTCCTTGGCAAGCTGCTTTTCCGCCTCCGCCTTGGAATTTTTGGCAGGTGCGCCGACCGTCGCAGGTATGGGACTTTCCTCTGCGGCAATATCCTTGGGCGGCTCGGTGAGAGTGCCCGTGGTCTTTATCTGCTCCGCCTGAGACAGCTTCTGTCCTGCGGGCATGGGTATATCTATATTGAAGCTCTTCTGCTTCTCCTCGGCTATCTTCTTGGGTACGTCCTGATTTGGTACTTTCTTGTTTTTCGCTCCCGGAGGAGGTACAAAGTCCTCCACCTCGTGATATTTCTCCGCTCTTGCGGCGCTTGCGCGGTTAAAATGATTGCGTATTATCTTGAACAGGTCAATGACCGTCTTATTCGCCATTACCATTATGTATACAAAGATAAGCAGTATGATTATAATGGTAGCCCCACCGCGCTTGAACAGCGCAAGGAGCGGGCCTGCGATGACGATACTCATTACGCCGCCGCCCCGCAACTTCTTTCCCTCGGCGTAGAGTATGGGCAGTATCTCGTCAAAGAGACCCTCGCCCTCCAGCTGACCCGAGAATACTATCTGCACGAACGCCGTCAGCAGCAGTATTATTATAAAGGACTGCACCACTCTTCCGCTGACGTAAAGCTCGGACTTATCCATGGCTATAAGTATGGATATATATATGAGCACCACGGGCACAAGAAATACCGATACGCCGAAAAGTCCCAGCAGTACATTATGTATGGCATTCCACAGGGATTCTCCCTTGATGAACGTGAACGCCGCCATAAGAGCGCCCAGAGCGAAAAACACCGCCGACCACGTTACCTTGTCGCGCTGAGTGCGGCTCTCCCTTTCTTCCTCCGCCTTTTTTGTGCGGGATTGCTTTGTCTGTGCCAAAATTATACCTCCGAATATTTATCTCATCATAACAGCGTGCATTACCGTCTCTGCGGCGGCAGCAGCGCCTACTCTTGTTCCCGTTACGGCTTCATATATTCCTATTGCCAGAACAACTATACCCAATATAAGCGTATAATATGCAAAGATACGGAACTTATCCGATACCACCAGCAGCTTTATAAGGCATATGGCAAAATATCCCGAAACAGCCGATACCGCAAAGCATATTATCAGCGGAAGTATGCCTACGCTGTCCGCAGCCGCCGCAACATCGGGCAGCTCCAGCAGAGAGCCTGCCAGAATTACGGGCAGACCAAGTATAAAGCTGTATTCCACAGCCTCCTCGCGCTTTAGCCCTGCCAGCAGACCTGCCGAAATAGTCGAGCCCGACCGCGATATTCCCGGCACAAGTGCTATACCCTGTGCAACGCCGATAAATACGGCGGAGCGCGTCTTTAACTCGCCGCAGGTGCATTTCCCCTCGCCGCACGCCTTGCTTGTGCTGAGGAAAAGCAGTCCCGACGTATAAAGGAAGCCCACGCCCTCAACGATAATGCTGCTGTCGGAGGAAAGCCCCTCGAAAAAGCTCTTGAATATGTAAAATGCGAACAGGGGCAGTATGGAAATTATAAGCATCATTATCATGCGCCGCTCGGGATTCATGGTCTTCCACTTGAATTTTCCCGTAAATATATCTCTTATCATGCGGAAAAATTCAAGTATCAGCTTGATTATCTTTTGGCGGAACGCCACAAACACCGCAATAAGCGTGCCCATGTGGAGCACAAGGGTGACGGTTACGGCATTTTCGCCGTCCAGACCGAAAAAGTGCTGGAACAGCGAAAGGTGTCCCGAGCTTGATACGGGCAGGAACTCGGTCAAGCCCTGTACAAGCCCCTGAAGTATTGCCTCAATAATGCTCATTATCATTTCTCCTTGTCATCTTTGCGGCACACCGCCGCAGGTATTTTGGTAATATCCGCATATGGCAGAAGCGAAGTGGAAAACGCTGTGTTATCATGGGGAATATCCGCCATATAGCGAAGCTCGCGCTCCTGCGCGTACAGTATATCGTATTCATTTATAATGGAGTAGATCACCGTGAAGCCCCCCGTTCATCGTCGGGATAGCGCGGCTCGCCCGTCTCGATAAGCTCATACAGTGCAGTTATGGCGTCGGAAAGTCCGCCGAGGGAGTCGATAAGACCCTCCTTTACGGCAGTTTCGCCGTCAAGCACCGTACCCATATCCATGGTAAGCTCACCCGTGTTCATCATAAGCTGACGGAAGCGCTCGGGGGAGATGGAGCTGTTGCTGCACACAAAGCGGCTTATACGCTCCTGCATCTTGTCAAAGTAGGACAAGGTCTGAGGCACGCCCAGCACTGTGCCGCTCATTCGCACGGGGTGGATAGTCATGGTGGCGCTTGGCACGATAAACGACCGCTTCGCCGATACCGCCAGCGGAACGCCGATGGAGTGTCCTCCGCCCACCACGATGGACACGGTAGGCGTTTTCATGCCCGCAATGAGCTCCGCAATGGCAAGACCCGCTTCAACGTCTCCGCCAACGGTGTTGAGGATTATGACCAGCCCCTCAATGGAGCGGTCCTGCTCAACAGCCACCAGCGCAGGCATGATATGCTCATATTTGGTGGTCTTGTTCTGGGGCGGCAGGATATAATGTCCCTCCACCTGACCGATTATGGTCAGACAATGTATAAGGTGCTTGGAATTGGACGCGACCACCTCGCCTGTTTTCTCGATAAGCTCCGCCCTGTCCAGCATACGCTGCTCTTCGGTGGTGTTTTCTCCGTTATTCTCGTTATTTTCCTGCATATTTTCCTCCCGATTTCAGATGATATAATAGTATTATCTGTGTTCGGGGCATAAATATACATGATAACATTATATAACATTTTTATTTGAATGTCAAATATTTTATGAGTCAAGTTTTTTGCAGCTTACCCCCGAAAAAATGCACCTTACCGAAAATCGGTTGAAATTTGCCCGACCGTTTGTTAATATAATATCAGACAACGAAAGGAGATATTGATATGGATATTATCAAAACGGAGGGACTTACCAAGCGCTACGGCAGCTTTACCGCCGTGGACGGCATATCCTTTACGGTGGAAAAGGGTACGCTGACGGGCTTTCTCGGAGTGAACGGCGCGGGAAAATCCACCACTATAAGTATGCTTTCCACCCTTATTGCACCCGACGGCGGCGAAGCGGAGATATGCGGCTTGAAGCTTGGCAGAAGCAACGCCGAGATACGCCGCAAAATCGGTATAGTATATCAGCAGAACTGCCTTGATGATATTATGTCGGTGAAGGAAAATCTTATATGCCGAGGTATCCTCCACGGCGCGGACAGGACGCAGGCGAAAAAGCAGCTGAACGACCTGTGCGATATACTCACCCTTGGCGACATTTTAGGCAAAAAATACGGCACCCTTTCGGGCGGACAGAAGCGCCGCTGCGAGATAGCCGCCGCCCTTATGCACACCCCCGAGATACTCTTCCTTGACGAGCCGACTACGGGTCTTGACCCCGCAACCCGCAAGGACGTCCGCGCCGCTATCGAACAGCTGCGCTCCGCCGCAGGCATGACGGTCTTTCTCACCACCCATTACATGGAGGAGGCTGCCGAGGCGGCTAAGATAATCATTATCAGCAAGGGCAATGTTATCGCCGACGGCACGCCCTTTGAGCTGAAAGAACATTACGCCCGCGATTACGTCCGCCTGTACTGCTCTCCCGAAAAGCGCGGGGATATATGCAATATACTGGCGGACATATCCCCTCAGCCCGAGGATTACGGCGTAAGCTTTGCCGTAAACGCCACCGTGGAGGCTCTGCCCTATCTTGACAGGGTCAAGGGACATATAAGCGGCTTCGAGGTCATACAGGGAAATATGGACGACGTTTTCCTCAACGCAGTGGGCGCGGAAGCGCAGAAGGAGTGATATTATGCATCAGTTTTTCGAGCTTGTGAAAAGAAATCTCAGATTATATCTCCGTGACAGGGGAGCGGTGTTTTTCTCCCTGCTGACCATGCTTATAGTGATAGCTCTCATGGTATTTTTCCTCGGCGAGATGAATATTGAAGCCGTCACGGATATGCTGGGCGCTCTGCCGGGACGTGACGCGGAAAAGGACCGCTCCAACGCGGAGCTGCTTGTGCTCATCTGGACCTGCGCAGGTATAATTTCCGTAAACGCCATCACGGTCACACTTACCTCCCTGTCCTCCATGATAAAGGACAAGACCACGGGCAGGATAAATTCAATATACACCTCTCCCGTCAGCAGGTTTGTCATATCCTCGGGATATGTTGCGGCAGCATGGCTCTCCTCCGTTATAATATGCGCCGCCACACTTGCAATAACCGAGATATACTGCGTTATAAAGGGCGCGGAGCCGTTCTCCGTCACGGCGCACATAAAGCTGCTTGGCATGATAGCAGCCAACTCCTTTACATATTCCGCCATAATGTATCTTCTTACGGCGGCATCGAAAACCGAGGGCGCATGGAGCGGACTCGGTACGGTCATCGGCACTCTTGTAGGCTTTCTTGGCGGGATATATCTTCCCATCGGCAGCGTATCGGACAGCATAGCGGCGGCTATGAAATGCACGCCTGTGCTTTACGGCACGTCCATGTTCAGGAAGATAATGACGGAACAGATACTTGATACCACCTTAGACGGCGCGCCGCAGGAAATGTACGACGGCTACTCCGAAGCCATGGGTATTACGCTGACGGTGTTCGACCATGAGGTCTCGCCTGTGATGTGCGTGCTTATCCTGCTTCTGTGCGGCGCGGTATTTCTTGTGCTTGGTGCGCTTTATACCGAGTTTGGCAGGAAAAAGGACAGATAATAACAGTTAATAGCAGACAGCATTTATTCACAACAGATAATTATACAAAATAATGACCAATTATTTTGCAAAATTGCGTAGGGGCAGATTCTATATCCGCCCCTTCGTTGTATGAAAATTGAAAAACGCCGATCGCACTTTATGGGGTTATGTTGATCTGCTTTAATTTGCAGATGTCCTTTAAATGCAATCGGCGTTTTTATTTACTTGATTTTGCGAAGATTTTTTGTCTATACTTTTATCGGGGATCAGTATTAGGACGGCATTATCAGCTGCCCTCACCCGAAATAAGGGCGATGGGGTCTATCCATTCGCCGTTTTTCTTCAACGCAAAGTGAAGATGTGACGGCTCCTTTATCTCACTCTCGGCGGTATTGCCTACCATACCGATGACCGTACCCGCAGCTACCTTCTGTCCCTCCATTACGGGGATATCCTTGTCAAGGCTGCAATAGTAGCCCTCCAGACCGCTGCCGTGGTCAATGATAACGCAGGCGCCAAGCATGGCGTCCTCATATACCTTTGTAACGGTGCCGCTTGTCATGCTCTTTACCTTTTCGCCCGGCTCGCCCGCAATATCAACGCCGTCGTGGGTTTTCCATACATTCAGCGTTGCGGACTTCACCAACTCGCCGTCCGAAAATTCCGACAGCACCTCTCCGTTAAGGGGACGTACCAGCGGCTGTGCGGCGGCTTCCTCGGCGATGGCGATATCAGACACAGGCACTTCGGCGTCCTCTGCCTTTTCGGTCACGGATTCCGCCGCAGCTGTTTCCGCAGGCTTTTCCACGTCCGTTTGGGGTGAAGCAGCCTGTTCGGCGGAGTTATCCGCTGTATCCGATGTATTTTTATTCTGCTGCACAAGATCGTCGTTAAGCTTGTCCGCGACTTTATTATAGGAGTAGATGCCTGCGCCGCCTGCAATAAGCAGACATACGCACACCGCAACAATAAAGCCCTTGCCTTTTAACCCGGCAAAAATATTTTTCATAAAATGACCGTCCTTTCTGTACATGGAACAGCCTGTATGCTGTTTCCCGTTAAGCATAGTTTTGACAGCTTAAACGGAATTATACGGAAAAAACAAAATATTTTATGCGGAAAAAGCAATAACAATAAAATATACCGCACAGCACCCAAAAGATGCCGTGCGGCAGATAGATCATATTACATAATCATATTCATTGCTGTCCTTTTTCATAAGGTCAGCGACGGTAATACCATCAAAATATTCGTTGGTAAGCTTATAAAATCCCGTCCACATCTTTAATGTGCGGCACTCCGCCGCTCTCGGACAAGGGTCTGCTCCACATTCAAGGCAGGATACCGGCGCGAGATTTCCCTCCGTAAGACGAAGCACCTCTCCCACGGTATAATCCTCCGGGGCGCGGCTGAGACGATATCCGCCGCCCTTGCCATGTACGCCGATAACAAACTTGTTCTTTGTAAGCACGGGCAGAATGCGTTCAAGATATTTCAGCGAAAGTTCCTGTCGCTCCGCAACATCTTTCATGGGTATATAGCCGCCGCCGTCATGCTCAGCCAAGTCTATCAGGACGCGCAGAGCGTATCTTCCCCTTGTGGATATGAGCATTTAATTACCTCCGGATATATCAGTCTGCAAAAAGAGGAGTGGAAAGGTATCTGTCGCCTGTATCGGGCAGGAGCACTACTATATTCTTGCCCTCGTTCTCGGGACGCTTTGCAAGCTCAATTGCTGCCCACAGAGCCGCACCCGAAGATATACCTACCAGAACGCCCTCGGTCTTGCCGAAAAGCTTGCCTATGGCAAATGCGTCGTCATTCTCAACGGCAATTACCTCGTCGTATATCTTGGTATTAAGCACCTCCGGTACAAAGCCTGCGCCGATACCCTGTATCTTGTGTGCGCCTGCCGTGCCCTTGGAAAGTACGGGAGAGGAAGCAGGCTCAACTGCAACGATCTTAACATCGGGCTTCTTGGATTTGAGATACTCGCCAACACCCGTTACTGTGCCGCCTGTGCCAACACCTGCAACGAAAATATCAACATTTCCGTCGGTATCTTCCCATATCTCGGGACCCGTGGTCTTTCTGTGTGCCTCGGGATTTGCGGGATTTGTAAACTGTGAGGGGATAAAGCCGCCGGGTATCTCCTTGACAAGCTCCTCAGCCTTTGCGATAGCACCCTTCATGCCCTTTGCGCCCTCTGTCAGCACAAGCTCTGCGCCGTATGCTTTCATAAGCTGTCTGCGCTCAACGGACATGGTCTCGGGCATTACGATGATGATACGGTAGCCTCTTGCTGCCGCTACAGCCGCAAGTCCTATACCCGTGTTGCCCGATGTAGGCTCGATGATAACGGAGTCGGGCTTCAGCTTTCCGCTTGCTTCCGCGTCGTCTATCATAGCCTTGCCTATTCTGTCCTTAACGGAGCCTGCGGGGTTGAAATATTCCAGCTTGGCAATGATTTTCGCTTTAAGTTCCAGCTTCTTTTCAAGATTAGTGAGTTCCAGAAGAGGCGTTTTGCCGATAAGCTGGTCTGCAGATGTATATATATTTGCCATAATGATTATCTCCTTTATAATATATTATTTTACAGCGTTAAAGCCGTTTTCAAGGTCTGCGATAATATCGTCGATATGCTCCGTACCGATGGAAAGACGGATAGTATTGGGCTTGAT
>JBJEQM010000032.1:0-2889 GCA_051881755.1 Oscillospiraceae bacterium | reverse complement strand
TATCGGGCTTGATTTTACATAAGCTCGGCAGAATATTTTACAAATGTAAAATTAATATATAACCCGATCAAAGTGCGGACAGTAAGTCGGCGCAAAACCATATATGCAAGATTTTTTGTCTACACTTTTATCGGGGATTAGGTTCCTTAGTATAAAAATACAGCGTACATCCTGCCGCTATTGGCAGGATATACGCCGCTTCATTTGAGCATTACTTTGTTTTTATTGTCACAATATCCGATTTTTTCATTGCTGTCCATTGTCCGTTAACGTATGCACGAACGATGAATTTGTACTCCGTATCGGACGACAGACCGCCGATATTTACAGCAGTTTTTTTGGTTTCGGTCAGCTTAACAGCCTTGCCGTCGGCATATTTGTAAACGGCATATTTTTCTGCTCCGCTGACGGGCTCCCATGTGAGCTCCACGCTGTTTTCGTCGGACTCCGCCTTAACAACAGGAGCGTAACATACCGTTATCTCCGCCTTGCCCGAATATCCTTTAGGCGAGAGTCTTCCGTTAAGCGTATATCTTACAAGGAATGTGTATGTTTCTCCGTTTTTCAGCTTTGTAAATGTGACCGACGTATCGTCAGTTTCTTTTACCTTGACATACCTGCCGTTATCGTACCGATATACAGTATAATTCTTGGCATTTTCAATCTTATTCCATGTAAGCGTAATGCTGTCGTTCTGTGCCGCCGCATTTAACGTCAGGCAAGGATGCTCGGAAATTACGGCAGGCAAAACGGGTGTGACATACGCGGGATTATTTGTGTATACGGGAGCGTTATTTTCTGTTGCAGGGATAGTTTCCGTTTTGATAACATATCCGCATACAAGGCAGGAATATGTTTTTACGCCGTTGGAATATTCCGTGGGCTGTACCGTAACAATTCCATTATCGGAAATGTGCGCTGCAAAATCCAGCTGTTCACCGCAGCCTGTGCAGATTTTCCAATGTCCCGCTGCGTCCGATGAATAATTTTCACTCGGAGTATGACCAAGCATTGCAATAGTCTCGGTTTTGGTAAACCCGCATACTGTGCAGGTGTAAACCTTTTCTCCGACGGATTCCTCGGTAGGCTGAATTGTTATCACGCCGCCGTCAAATGTATGAGAAGCAAATTCAAGCTTTTCATTGCAGCCTGCGCAGGCTTTCCAATGTACTGCCTCGTCGTAAGAATAAATCTCGGTTGAAATGTGAACATGACCAAGCTGTGCCACAGGCTCGTTTCTTGTATGGCCGCAAACGGTGCAGGTGTATGTTATTACACCCTCGCTATCCTCGGTAGGCTCTGTTGTGATAACGCCGCTGTCAAAGGAGTGTGCTGCCACTTCAAAATTCTCGCCGCATTCGGTGCAGATTTTCCAATGCTTTGTCTCGTCCGTCAGATATTCCTCATCGGAAACGTGAACATGGTCAAGCTTTGCAACGGGTACGGTTTTTGTATAGCCGCAGACTGTGCAGGTAAAGGTCTTTTCGCCCTCTGTTTCCTCGGTGGGCTGTATCGTTATAACTCCCTCGTCAAAGCTGTGAGCGGCGATGTCGTTTTTCTCTCCGCAATCTGCGCAGATATGATAATGGTATGTATCATCATATGACCAGTCATCGCTCCAAGTGTGGAGAGGGTCGCACTCATATACCGCAAGCGTACCCGATACCTCGCAGGCTGTAAGAAGCATCGCCTTGCCGTTTTTGCTGTCCGCAGCCGATACATAGCAAAGTCCCTCGGGAGAAACATCACCCTTTATTGCATCATCAAATTCGCGGGAGTTGATGTAGTTTACAAACACCGTATTCTCGGGCTCTGTAATATCATATACCATTACTCCGCCGATACGCTCCAGAGCGATAAACGCATATGTCCTGTCGCAGGCTGTTCCCACAGTAACGCTCTCGGGCTCGGGACCTTTTTTGCCCGAACGGTTGTCAAGGCTTGTCTTGTCGTTGGAGGCATTGAAGTATTCGGGCAGCACCGAAGCCGTTATCTCCTCAAAATCACTGCCGCTGTCGTAAACAAGTGTAAGACCGTTTTCCGTCGCTTCATATATTGAGAATGAACGTCCGCCGAACACATAAGCCTTGCTTTCGTCCAAACCGTCCCACATATTTGCATTGAACCATACAACTTTTTTATCAAGCGTTACATTACCTGTGGGAGAGGTCTTGTCCTCGTACTCGTTATCCAGACCCTCCCAGTCGGCGCGGCTGTCGCCCTCGTTTGCCGTAAGCAGATATGTCTTGCCGCCTATTGTCGTCACGGATATGCCGTCGGGCATTCTTATACCGTATACATTATCATAATATTGCAAATCAATAGTATCATTTTTCTGCAAATCAGCTTTTGTTGTACCGTGATCACGGAAGCCCAGAGGATAAACGCCTGTAAATGTACCTACCGCAATATCCAGCACCGCAACAGCGTTCGCCTCCTGCAGGGACACATATGCGGTGTTTCCCGAAACTGCAATATATTCAGGCTCAAAGTCCGCGGAGGGAAGTGTATCCTTTTGTACAAGCACGCCCGCAGCGGTCAGCTCGCCGCGTCTTGCGTCAAAGCTGTCAAAATACACCGTATTTGCGGTGAGGGAATTGTCATCGCCGATAGTAACGATGGTCACAGAGCCTTTGGGGTCGGTGCTGTTCACGCCGTTTCTCGGCTCGCCCTCGTCGGCGGTGAGAATGGTATTATTATCGGCAAAGGTTATCATATCGGGCTGTACGCCTACCCTTGCCACAGAGAGCAGCTCAAGTGAGCCGTCCTCATTGCAGGAGAAGAGCGCTGCGGCTCCGTTGTCGGCATAATTTTCCGCTTGGATAGCCACTGCGATCCTGCTTCCGTCGGGAGATACCGCCACAGAGGTCATATCGCCATAGGAAAATC